>PEWF01000119.1 GCA_002779595.1 archaeon CG07_land_8_20_14_0_80_38_8
CTTCAGTAGCTCAGCGGTAGAGCGCGTGCCTTGTAAGCACGAGGTCGGGAGTTCAATTCTCCCCTGAAGCTAAATTAAACTTTAATAAGTATATTTGTTTTTAGTCTAATTACAGAAAGCATATGATGAATATAATCGGAATTAACAAGTTTTTTTTTTAATTCTTTTAATTGTAATCGTTGTAACTGCTTTTTATGAATTCTTGTTTTATTTTTCCCAGCACTTTTTCAAGCTGGGGGTGTGATATTTTTTCATAAAAATCTATGATAACAAATTTATTTATTGTATCACAGCCTATACTGCAATTGTAAATTGTATCATTTTTTAATTTTTTAAAGAAATTGTTCTCTTTTTTTAATTCGTCAGTAATGAATAATATTTCATTCTCCTTGTGAGTTATTAAGTAATCTTTTCCCATTTTCATAATAGTATGAATTGATAATTTTTTGTTTATAATTTTTTCGGGATTTTGTAAGCTTCAATTTCTATCCCGCTGTGCGCTTTTAGTTCGTCAACTAATTTTTCAAGATTTTCGTTATCCAATTTTTCAGTAATGTTAAGAGCAGGTATGCTGTCCAAACTAGTTCTATTAAATACTGCCTCAGGCAGGTAGTACATGCTGAAGGAATTAATTCCATACATCCTTAATTTAACGTTTAAATGGGTTAATTTCTCGCCTGCGTAATTGGCTCTTAATTCAAATAGTAAATACTCTTTTTCAGTTACTGTTTCAGGCACGATAAAATTACCTTTAAAACCTTTAACATTTTTTATTAATTTCATAACTAACTATTGATAAGAGAAAGTTCTTTTTAAGAACCTTATCCTTTATAAAATCGCAGGATATTCAAAATGTTTATGAAAGTCACACCATGGGAAGTGTCAGGAGATATTGATTACGAAAAATTGATTAAAGAGTTCGGCACTGAAAAAATCACTGACAAATTACTAAGCAGGATTAAGAAGCACACTGGTGAACTGCATCCTTATTTGAGGAGGAAAATAGTTTTCTCGCACAGGGATTTGAACTGGGTGCTTGACGAGTACGAGAAAGGCAATAAATTCTTCTTATACACTGGGAGAAGCCCTTCAGGCCCTGTCCACATAGGGCATTTGACTACTTGGATGTTCACGAAGTGGCTGCAGGACAAGTTTGATGTGGATTTATGGTTCCAGTTCCCTGATGAGGAGAAATTCTTGTTCAAGGAAAAATTAACTTTTGAGGATACTGCCAATTATTTGAAAGAGAACATGCTGGATGTTATAGCTCTTGGTTTTAATCCTAAGAAGACGAAATTCTTGATTGATACTAAGCATGCAGGGTTAATGTACAAGGAAGCGTGCAGGATTGCTAAGAAAATAACTTTTTCAACAGTTAAAGCAGCATTCGGTTTTGACAACAGTTACAATATCGGGCAGATTTTTTACACTGCAATGCAGGCAGTTCCTGCAATACTCCCGTCAGCAATGGCCGGGAAAAATATTCCCTGCTTAATACCTTACGCTATTGACCAGGACCCTCATTTTAGGGTTGCAAGGGATGCGCTGCCTAAGATTGGTTATTACAAGCCTGCTGCTATTCATTCAGTATTCCTTCCTCCTTTAACAGGGCCTGGCGGGAAAATGAGTTCTTCGGAGGCGAATGCCGCTGTTTGCACAACTGATTCTCCTGAAGAAGTAAGGAGGAAAGTAATGAAGTATGCTTTTTCCGGAGGCAGGGAAACTGTTGAAGAGCACAGGAAGAAAGGAGGCAATCCTGATGTTGACGTGTCTTACCAGTGGCTTACTTTTTTCGAAGAAAATGATACTAAATTGAAAAAAATTTATGAGGATTACAAGAGCGGGAAAATGCTCACCGGTGAATTAAAGCAAATATTGGTGGACAAGTTAAACATATTTTTGGCAAACCACCAGAAGGAGCGGGAGAAAGCTGTGAAGAAAGTTGATAAGTACGTTCTTAAACTTTGATTTCGTTCATTAGTCTTATTTCTTCTTTTAAGCGGTTTTTTTCCTCAACAATTGATTTAACTTTGCTTGTGATTTCCCTGATTGTTTTCAAGTCCTTCCTTGCATCGTCAGTATTCATTATCTGCACTAATTTCTCAGTTTCCAGTCTTAAATCCCTGACTCTCCTGAATAATTCATCCTTTTTCTTCTCTTCAGGATTCATAGTAATCCTTAAAGGGTGAGTTAAATCCTTTAAAACATCCAATGTCTCATTTAATGAATTAATCACCTGGTTCATATTCTTGTCAATTAATAATTCATCAATGCTCATCTTAACGCATCTCTTAACATTTTTGCGCTTGTTTCAGGGCTGACAGTGTTAATGTTCACGTCAGTGCCGTATTCAACGCTTCCGAACCTGTTAATTTGCGGATAAATTTCAATATGGAAATGATAATCCTTCCCTTTCGGTGCTGTGTGCAAAACCATGTTGTAATCTATTTCCTTTAAAACTGATTTGTAAGCCTTCATGGCAATCATTAACGCTTCCGCAAGCGAGTGAATACAGTCATCAGTTAAAACTGCAAGGCTTTTAACATGCCTGAAAGGATAAATATGGATTTCAAAAGGGAACCTGCCTGCATAATTTGAAAAAACTATGAAATCCTTGTTCTTGAAGATTAAACGGTTGCTTTTTAATTCTTTTTCAATCATTTTGCAGCACAACTTTTTTTTGCAGCTGCCCGATTCCTTTTTGATAACTTCCGGAATTAAAGGGAAAGACACTAACTGCGCGTGCGCGTGCTGGAGAGTTGCCCCTGAATTAACGCCGTGATTCTCAAGCACTAAAACGTAATTAATGCCTTTCATTTTATAATTCTCCTCAGTCCTTTCATTGTAAATTTTCAGGATTTCAAACCACTTTTTCAGCCCGAAATTTAAAGGACTCTCATTATGCTTTGGAGTCAGGACAATAATTTCATTAACTCCGTGCCCTTTCCACGCATTGTATAATCCTTTGCCAATGCTTGTGGGTTTTTGCGGAACAAATATAGGGAATTTATTATTGAAAACCCTTATGCTCCATTCATTTTTGGAGCCGGTGCGCGTGATTTCAGCAGGAGTTTCATTCTCATTCCCTGGGCAGAAAACGCATCCATCGCCAGGTTCAACCTCGTACCTGACTTTTTTCTTATACCTGTATCTCCTGTTTTCATTAATGACAACTATTCTCTTTGAAATAATATCTTCGCGAATTTCTATCATTTTCAGTATTATACCATTAAATCTTTAATTTCATTCCTGATTTTTGCAATAACAGGATTATCTTTTAATTTGTCCAATTCCAGACTTTCAATAAAAATTCTTATCTTCTCCTCAGCAGTGCTGCCTTCCTTAATTTTATGGTAGCTTTTCAGAAATAATCCAATGCTTGTGACAATAATTGAAGCAATAATAATGGATAATACTAATTTTTTCTCATGATTCTTTATCTTCTTCCTCCTGACAATCCTTAAACTCTGCAGTAAACCTATAATTTTGGACAAGTCCAAATTCATGCTCTTCCCGCGGTGCACTAATTTCCCTGCAATGCTTTCAATTTTTTCAGAAAAATCCTCAACATGGCTGGAAACTTCCCTGTTCAAAACTTTCATTATTGCCTTCTTAGCGCGCTCCTGCTTTGAATTCATAATAAAAAAATTAAGGCAAGGATTATTTATAAATGCTGGCAGTATTATAACATTTTATTATGAATTTCTTGGACGAATTGAACGAAGCATTCACTGAAGGCTCAAGGATGGAGATTAAAATCAGGAAAAAAGAAAACAATATTATTTTTAAAGTAATTGACAGGGACAATAAAGAAATTTCAGGAGTTAAAATATTCTTCAACAACTCCTTAATCGGAAAAACCGACAATAAAGGATGCTTAATTATTGGCAGGGACAACATTCCGAAGAAAGGAGTTGTGAAAGCAGTTATTGGATTATACTCTGCAAAGAAAATATTGTGAACTGGTTAGTGGTGAGTAATATTTAAATACTCATATATATTGTGTAATGTATTAGGTATGAAATGCTCTAAGTGCGGGGAAGATATGACTTCCATGGGTGTTATCCCTTTGCAGGATGATTACAGCGCCAAGGAAGAATTATGCTTTAACTTGGTTGAAACATTCAAATGCAATGCGTGCGCTGAAACTTTCGAAGTCATGAAGAAATTAAACGAAGAATGACTCTCTTATATTCTTTAATTCGTTGTTTAATTTAATTTTCCAAGTGTTAAAATCATCATACGCAGGATAATTATTATAGTACTCCTCCATCCTCTTGGAGTAATTTGACAATTTGATAATTTTGTGCAATAATCTTGGTTTCAGGAATAATTTAGCAGTATTAAACAAAACATCCCTTCTCCTTAAATTAGTGCCTATATTTTCAATCAATCCGGAAGTAATCACTTCATTCATTATTATGAAATCAAAAGTTTCAGTGCTTAAACTTGAAAAGAAATCCCTGACACCTTCAAGCAAAGCGCATCTTGCGCCGACATCCCTCATAAAATTAATATTGTAATCCCATAAATTTGAAGTTTTAATTTCATCACTCTTTAACGCGTTCAATACAGCCTTGCTTGCATAGTAAGCCCCTTTTATGCCGAAACTAATATCCCTTACAATGATGGGATTAACCTGGCACGCACTGCTGCCAACCAGCATGACATTCTTGTAAACAAAACTGTTCAAAGGGCGCCTTAAAGTGATAATGCCGCTGCCTTTTTCAATTATTTTGGCATTTTCAGAACTAATTAACTGGTTCTTGTAGGAATCGAACAATTTCTTAATATTGTCGCTTTTGCCCTGAACCCCAATACCCACGCAAATCCTGCTGCCATCTTCAGGAATTATCCAGAAATAGCCTGACTTCAAATTAGAAGGGTCAAAATAAAACATTGGATGCTTAATTTTTTCATCATTTAATTCTATAATTTCCTCATACACTACAGCCTTGTCAAACTCGTTAATATCCCTTGGAAAGAAGCGGTTTTTCATGACTTTTCTCCTGATAAAAGCAGTCGAACCGCTGGAATCGACAACAATTTTCGCCTTCACTTCCTTAACTATCCCTCTTGACATATCCTTTATTTTCAAACCATTAATTAACCTGTCATCCTCCAATAATCCTATAATGTTATGCCTTTCAAGAAGTGTCACGTTTTCAGAGTCAATAATTTTGCCCAACAAGTAAGAGGATAATAATTTCTTGTTAATAATATAATAATCAGTGCCTATTAATAATTCACTGCCCTTAATCAGCCCAATGCTCGTATTGTCAACTTTTTTCTCAACAAATTTTGCAGGAATCCTGATATTGAAAGTGTTTTTCAGGAAAGTAACAGCTTCCTCAGTCAAAATTTTACCGCCAACACTCTCGCCAATGCTTTTAATCCTGTTCAAATCAACTATTAAAATTTTAATGCCCTTATTTGCCAAATAATTAGCCATGCATAATCCGCTAATACTCGCGCCAGCGATTATAACATCAAATTCGTCAGCCATAATCTATAAGTATTATCGTAATCTTCATAAAGATTTCCTTAATCAAATATAATTGTAAGACAATGAACGAAGAGATAATAAAAAATGCAGGGGCAGTACTGCTAAAAATCAGGAGCAAGAAAATAATAGTCATAAGTGATTTGCACTTATCAGACGAAACCACTAATATTAACTCTTTAATCTCTTCAGCTAAAAAAATTGTAAAAAATGCAAAAGCAGACTTGTTAATCGTGGCAGGGGACTTGTTCAACTTCGGAATGGGCGGCGAAAAAGTTGACAATTTTGAAAAAGAATTAAGCAAAGTCGTGAAAATAGTAGTTCTCAGGGGCAATCATGACCATGAAATGTTCCCCCCGTTAATGAAAATTAATGATTGCGCGTTCATGCACGGGGATTACGATTACGCCCCTGATGCCAAGCATTTAATAATGGGGCACACGCACCCGTACCTGAAAGGGAAAAGAGTATTCCTTAAAGGAGTGCTGAAAGACAACAGGACATTCACAATACTCCCGCCGTTTAATCCTGAAGAGAAAGGGCCTGAAATTACGAGCCAGGAATACTTGTTAGGGTTCATTTTCAGGAAAAATTTAATCAAAAAATGCAATATCCACAATTTAGAAGGCAAATTAATCGGCGAATTAGTGACGAAGAAGAAACTGAATTGAAAGTTTTATAAAATCCCGTCCTTTTTTTAAAATTCAGATATGGTAAGGGAAGACAGCACTTACGAAGTAATAAAGAGTAAGGAAGATTTCAGCGAATGGTATAATCAGGTGTTAAGCGCTGCAGGAATCCTTGACACAAGTTATGACATGAAAGGAATGTTCGTATGGATGCCTTACGGCCTGAAAATAATGAAATTTTTGCGCAACGAGTGGGACAAATTATTCAATGAGCACGGAATAGAAGAAGTGTACTTCCCGCAAATAGTGCCCATGAAGTACTGCAAGATTAACAAGGCATGGTGGGAAGGATTCAAGGAAGAAGGTTACAAAGTCATTGCAGGAAGCGATGACAAAGTGCAGGGAGCGCTCCGCCCCACAGGAGAGCCTGCAATTTACCCTTTATACGCGCAGTGGGTTAGGACGCGCAACGATTTGCCAATAAGGATGTACGAGACAGTCAGCAGTTTCAGGTACGAAACCAAGCAAACCCGCCCCTTAATCAGGGACAGGGAAATCACTAACTGGTTCGAAATCCACACCTGCCATGCCACTAAGAAAGAGGCAGAAAAGGAATTGTTACTGCACGTTAAATTTCTTGATTACATGTTTGAGGAAATGCTGGCACTGCCAGCGTTCAGGGTTAACAAGCCAGTATGGGAATGCTTCCCCGGCGCAGTCGGAGCTTACGAGTATTACTCCTTGCTGCCTGACGGGAAAGTAATGGAGAACGGAAGCGCGAATAATCTCGGCCAGGCATACGCGAAAAAATTTGGCATAAAATTCAAGGACGAGAAAGGCAAAGAGGATTACGCATGGATGATATGCACAGGGAACGGCGGAAGATTCCTTGCAGCAATGATTTCAGAGCACGGCGACAATAAAGGATTAATACTCCCGCCAAGAATTGCACCAATACAAATAGTGATAATACCAATAATATTCAAAGGCAAAGAGCAGCAGGTATGGGAAGCAGCTGAGAAAGTGAAAAAGGAATTAACCAGTTCAGGGTTAAGGGTGCACCTGGACGCGCGCGACATAACTCCAGGCAGGAAATTCAATGACTGGGAGGTCAAAGGAGTGCCTTTAAGAATGGAAATCGGGCCAAGGGAAGTTGAAAATAAGGAGTTAGTGATTCGCGCAAGGTTCAGTGACGCTAAGACGACAATGAAAATTAATGATTTGAAAAGTATTGGAAAAATGCTGGACAAAATACAAAACGACATGCTGGATAAGAGCCGGGAAAAATTAAAGGATTCAATAATATTCACGAATAATAAGAAAGAAATCAAGGGCATTATGGAAAATAAGAAGATAGCCAAAATGTACTGGTGCGGCAACCAGAAATGCTACAACGCGTTAGTGAACCTGAATGAGGGATACGAGGGTTTCGGCACAAGCATTAACTCGAAAGGCTCAGGAAAATGCCCTAACTGCAATAAGACAGGGCATGAGGAATTATTCATAGCAAAATCTTATTAAATACTGGGGACAATAATTTCATTAATGGTTAATTTAATTGACAACGTAAGATTCATTTATGCAATAGTAACAATAGTGTTGCTTCAGGCAGTCACGTTCATAGCAAGGGGATTCATACCATCGTACAAATTTGCTGAGAAGAAAGGAACCCACTGGACAACACTTGCAATAGTGTTGGCGCAGGTTTTTATGATAAGCACAGTAATCTTTGAAGTAATACTGTTCGACAACGCAGTTAATAAAATTTACAATTACATTGGATGGACTATTTACTTAATAATTTTAATCCTAACTTACCTTGCAAACAGGAACTTGGGCGAATATTACTCGCCGAAGATAGAAGTGAAGAAGAAGCATAAATTAATTGATTTCGGCGCTTACAAACTAATAAGGCACCCCATGGATTTGGCAGGAATACTATTCATGATAGGATTGCCATTATTGGCATCCGCTTACTTCGCACTATTATGGCTGATACCTTACATTGTAATCGTATTGTTCAAGATAATGTATGAGGAATCACTCCTGTCTGAGAAACTTAAAGGCTACAAGAATTACATGAAGAAAACCAAGAAATTACTGCCATTCATTTACTAAAAAAAACTTTTTAAACCCTATAATTTCTTTTAATATTTAATGGACAGCAGTTTAGAGCAAGTATTAGGTGATGACGAGATTAACAATTTAATAATTACTGTTCTCAGTGATATGAATGCAATGATTATTTTCAACCAAATCTCAAATTCAAGCATTAATTCTGAAAAAGTTTACTTCTACATAAGTGATGCAGTTACTAAAAAAGATTATGAGGCAGGATTGAACAAATTAGTTAAATTAGGCATGATAAGATTAGAGCAGGATGAGATAAGCCTAACATACAAGGCAATTCAGGTAGGCAATTACATAAGAAATAATTTGTGAAATGGATTATTCGCACGCTGCGTAATTTCCATAATCATAAGGCCACCCTGTCATCATAGGGCACACGTTCTGCAATACTATTGGTTCAATTAAAGGTTTCATGAAATCAGGAGTTGCTTCAGGCACTAAAGGCATATTTACCAATTCAGTGCAGTAATTCTTCCCTTCGCAGTCAGCAGGCGACTCGCCATTTAATGCGCAGTCCCTGTAATCCAAACAATTCTTCATCAGGTCAGCCCTGTGCTCGCAGTCGCTTCTAATAGTATAATAATTAATGCTTGAACAGTCGCAATTGTAAGGGTCTGCAAAGCATTCCCCGACTGAAGCCATGGCAGAACCTATTGCCGCACTTCTCATCATTTCCTGCCTGAACTCAACCAAAGGGCGGACTAATGGTTCCAGCAAAGTCCTCACCCACGCAGGAGTCCACGAAGGGAATACTTCAATATCCTGATTCTCTAGGAAATTGCACGCCTCCAAATCGTACTCGTTTAGGCAGGCTGATTGTTTTGTGCCGAAATTCTCGCAATACTCGTCAATCCCTTTAGGGAACTGCGAACAATCGCAGCCAGCTTCCAAATTCACGCATGATTCAATGCTTGGCAGGTAGGAATGGACAGTGTCCTCAATCCATGCCTTTAACTCAGCACCTTCAGCGCTTAAATCCAGCATGCTTAAGTCAATATCATTGCATTCAGGAGCAGTCAAATCCATTAAGCAGGCTTTTCCAATACTCACCTGCGACTCGCACTCTGATTCATGCCCTTCAAAAATTGAACAATCGCAGTTCTGCACATCCAATATGCAGTCCTTAATCCCTGCCAGTGCCTGCGCATTAGTCATTTCAGAACAACCAAAATTAACACAGCAAAAAACAACAACCAATAATAACCAATACTTCATAAACAATAAAAAAATAATCAGGAATTTAAAACATTTTAGTTTTCTTTAACAACCACGAATTTAAGCGTTAAGTTTCTTTTTAAGCTCATCAACGTATTCGAATGCTTTGCTTTCGTCAATTATTAAAGTCATGTCATCCTGGCTTGTGAAAAATTCGTGCATATTAATATTTTTTTCCGCAAGCAGTGAAGTAATATAAGTTATTATCCCTGAAACATTGTCAGTGTTCGAGCAGTCAAGTAATATGCATGCAACCTTTTTCTGGACAGAAATAATGTTGTCCCTGAAAATGTTTAATATGTAATCATAGAAAGTCTCGTTTACAAGTATTGTAATATACCTTTCGCCAGCAGCACCCCTTATGTGATTGCTTGTCTTAATCATTTCCACTTTTAAATTGTCATAAGCAGCGATTGAGGAACTGTTCCTTTTTATGTTAAAAAGTATGAGGTCTGTTGTTGCGCCAATCTCACTGGTTTTAAGTATTTTCCTGACTTTCTGCTCCCTTAAAAATTTTTTAACTGCCTGCTGTATAGTCATTTAATTTAACACCCCAAACTCTTTTTTATATATGAAGCCATTCTGAAGGTTTCTTTCTCATTAATAACTATTACGTAATCAGTGTAAGTTGATATCATTTCATAAATTGCAACATTCTTGTCAGCGAATAATGATGACAAGTAAGCAGTGATTCCAGGAGTGGTGTTAACCTCTTTACGGCATTTTAAAAAAATTGCCCCGGTTTTAACATTTATGTCCCTTATCTCTTTTGAGAAAACGTTTTTCGCTTTTTCCAATAATTTCTCGTGCAGTAACATTGTTATCGTCGTTTTTCCCAGAGAATTTATTATTACATCATTAGGGTTTTCAATCTCGCTTACAAATTTTTTAAAGAGTGCGATTGAATTAATGTTTTTCGCAACAGACAAGCATACAACGTCAGTGTAAGCGCTTATTGCCGAATCTTTCAATATTTTAATTATTTTGTCCTTGTCTATGCTGAAACCCTTTGCCATTGTATGAAACTAAACAATAAGCGTAATTTTTATAAAGATTATTCAAATTCATCCCAGCCAATAATTTCAATAAGAAGCTATTATTTTGAGCGCAATGTTTATTAGCTATTGGAATATTATAATTTTTTAACTCATGGAACATTATCAGGCAATATTGCTTATTTTAATAATAATCTCATTAGGCTGCACAACAGTGCCGGGCGCTGATGAGCAGGATTCTCTGACAGTTAATTGCTGCGTTCCATTCTGCACAAGCGCGGAAAACGAGCAGGCATGCGCGGAAGCAGGAGGAACCTTTGCAGCAACTAGTTGTTCAGAAGTTGATGAATGCAAGAGCGGCTGCTGCACCCCTTTCTGCGCTGAG
>PEWF01000048.1 GCA_002779595.1 archaeon CG07_land_8_20_14_0_80_38_8
GCACGGCAAAGGAGGTTCAGTAAGCAGTGCAGAAGCAGAGGCTAAATAAATTATTATGGCAAAGAATACGATGATTCCAAACGCGGCAACGGCAAATGTGATTATGCCAGTGTCAACAAAGTACACAATTAACATAGGCAAGTGGATAAAAGGTGACAATGTTGACAAGGCAATAAGGAAGCTGGAAAGCGTGGCAAAGAAGGAAACAGCGCTGCCTATTGTAAGATTCAAAAAGGACACATCCCATAAGAGAGGCATAAGCGCTGGAAGATACCCTCTTAAAACTGTTATGCACGTTATCAAAGCCCTGAAATTAGTGAAATCTAATGCGAAACATAAAAGTTTGGACGATTCAAAATTAGTAATTAATGAATTCATGCCCAACATGGTTTTCAGCCAGAGGCAGAGGGCAAAACATGACAGGGGCAGGCTGACAAGCCTGAAAATAGGAGTAAGGGTGGAAGAAAAATGATTGAAAGAAAATTAATCAAGGAAAAAATAAATGATTACAGGATACAGGAATACATATTGAATCATTTTAAGGGAAGCAGTTACTCCCACTCAATTATCCAGAAAACTCCTCTTGGCGAGAAAATAATCATATTCTCATCAAAGCCCGGATTAATAGTGGGAAGAGGAGGGGAGAATGTAAAATCCATTGTGAAATTATTAAAGGAAAAGTTTGAAATGCAGAGCCCGCAGGTTGAAGTTCAGGAAATAAACGAGCCATTCCTTGATGCTTCAATAGTTGCGGAAAAAGTTGCAGAAATGCTTGTAAGGATGGGCACCAGCCGCTTCAAATTCATAGGGCACAGGATTGCCCAGAACGTTATTGACGCTGGGGGAATAGGGGTTGAAGTAAAAATCAGCGGAAAAGTCCCTGCCAAGAGAAGCAAGACATGGAAATTCCTGCTGGGATACCTGCCTAAGTGCGGATACCCTGCTGACGTTTTTGTGAAAAAAGGTTACAGGATTGCAGAATTAAAACCAGGAACAATAGGAGTGACTGTAAAAATACTGCCACCTAATGTTGAAATGCCTGATGACGTGATAATAATAGGAAAACCAGTAATTACTGAAACTGTTGAAAAAACCAGCCCTGAACTGAACAATGCAAAATTAGTAGCAAAAGAACCTTCAGCAATTGAAGAAGCAAAACCAGGCAAGAAGGCAGATGAGAAAACTGCAGAGAAAACTCCTGCAAAAGAATCAAAGAAAAAAGAAGGAATGAAGCAGGCAAAGAAGGAAAAGCCTGCGAAGAAAGCACCAGCCGATAAGGAGGCAGGGAAGAAATGACAATAGCATACTTGAAGGACTTGAAAAAGATGAGCGATGACGAATTAGAAAAGAAGATGGAAGAATTAAAAAAAGAATTAATGAAGAAGCGCACGCAAATTTCAAGCAAGCAGAATCCTGACAAGCCTGGAATGATGAAAGAAATAAAGAAGGCGATTGCAAGGATTAAAATAATAAAACACTTAAGAGGTGGGATGTAAAAAGATGGACGTTTGTCAAAAATGCGGTTTGCCGAGTGACTTATGCGTCTGCGAATCAATCGCGAAAGAGCAGCAAAAAATAGTCATTTCGGACGTTCGCAGGAAATACAAAAAACACATGACAATCATCGAAGGGCTTGACGGGAAACAAATCGATGTAAAAAGTTTGACAAAACTTTTAAAACAAAAATTCGCCTGCGGAGGAACAGCAAAAGACGGCACTATTGAACTGCAGGGACAGCACGGACGAAAAGTTAAGGAGGTATTAATCAAAGAGGGATTCCCTGAAGAAAGCATTGAAGTGAAATGATAAACAAAAAAAATGTGATGAATCATGAATTCATCGGCTTAAAAACAGAAGTCAAGAATTCAGGAATGAAAGGAATCATTGTTGACGAGACAAAAAACACGTTCATCATACGCTCAAACACGAAAGACAAAATAATACCCAAAAAAGGCAACGAGTTCAAATTGAACTTGGCAGAAGGGGATTACACTATAAAAGGGGATGCCGTAATGCAGCGTCCATACGAAAGATTGAGGAAAAAATACAAGGTGAAAAATAAATGGGGAGAAATTTAGGAATAAAAGGAATTGAAGCGCCGGAGAAGGAATGCTCGGACAATAATTGCCCATTCCACGGCTCATTAAGAGTGAGGGGAAGAATATTCAGGGGAAAAGTAGTCAATGACAAGATGAGCAAAGGAGTTACTATAAAGTTTGAAAGAATTTACAAGATTCCGAAATTCGAGAGATTCGCAAGGAAGAATACCCAAATTAAAGCGCATAATCCTGAATGCATAAATGCAAAATTAGGCGATGAAGTCACAATAATGGAAACCCGCCCTATTTCAAAAACAATAAGTTTCGTTGTAATCAAAAAGGAGAAAATGATATGAAAGCGATAAAGGCAAACGTAACAAAAGGATTCGAAGTCGGCAGCAGATTAATAGCCTCTGACAACAGCGGCGCGAAAATAGTGCGGCTCGTTTCAGTAAAACTTGGAAAGGCAAGGAAAAGGAAGAGGCAGACAGCAGGAGTCGGCGACGTTATAACTGTGAGCGTGAAAACAGGAATTGCGTCAATGAAAAAGAAATTATTCACAGCAGTAATAATAAGGCAGAAGAAAAGCTACAAACGAAGCGACGGAACAAGAATAAAATTTGAGGACAACGCGTGCGTAATACTGAAATCAGAAGAAGGAGACC
>PEWF01000059.1 GCA_002779595.1 archaeon CG07_land_8_20_14_0_80_38_8
GGCATCAGCATAGCAGTGCTGGCAGTAATGCCGAAAGACAAAAGAAAGACTGCGGCAAAGTCGGTAATGATAATATCAATATTACTGGCATTATTCGTAACTTTCCTGTTATTCACCGGAACAACATGGCTGACGAATTTACTGGCATGGGTGGGGAATAATTATTCGAATTTGTTCACAAACGAAGGATTCTTCTGGCTCATAGTTATCATTGTAGTAATAGCAATATTCATTGCCACAATTTATTCAGCAGTAAAGAATAAATAACAAAATTAAAAAACACTAAAAGGTTTAAATAATAATCATGGCAGCACAATCAGTAGCAGAACAAGCAGTGGAAATAATAAACCAGATAGGAATATTCAACGTGTTAGTCCCGTTCTTAATAGGTGCGGGAGCATTGTACGGAATGCTGGAAAAAAGCCAGATTTTCGGAAAAGACAGGCATGACATTAACGCATTAATCAGTATTGGAATCGGAATAATCATAGCATTAAGTTGGAGTGTAAGGAATTTCATAGTAAATTTCATACCATTAGTAATCATACTCGCATTCTTCATATTCGTTGGAGTACTGCTTGCTGAGTGGTTAGGCATAAAGCCTGACTTCTTCGTGGACTTGTTGAAGCAGCCTGCAATACTTATACCAGTAGTTTTAATCATTCTAGTATTAGTAATGGTTGCCCAGGCAGGAGGAATGGAATTCATAGCAGGCAGGGCGAATTTTACAGGGGATTTGGGGGTTCCGACTGAGAATATAACAGCTGCGGATTTGGCTAATCCAATGGTGGTATTGGCGCAGCCCCAGATTGCAGGAACACTCTTGTTACTGGCGGTTTTTGCTGTAATAACTTTTATGATAACTCAGAAGAAATAATTATTATCCTTTCTTTTTAGCATTCCCGACTAATTCCTTTAACTCGCTAATATTATCGCTTAAAGTCGGAACTAATTTTCCCAAAGCCCTTTCCAGCGCCTTAATTTCAGTGTCAACGCTCTGCATTGTTTCATTGAATGCTTCGGCTTTCTGCCCTAACACAGTGTTCAATGCGTTAATGCGGTTGTTAAAATCATTCAATCGGGTGTCAAATTCCTTAATCTTCGTTGCTGCAATGCCTTTCCATTCCATTATATTATTGATTAATTTCTCGCTCTCCTTCCACTTCTCCTCAATAATCTCTTCCAATACTCTCTGAATCTCATCCAAATCAAAACTGGCTTGCGGCTGAGTGCTTCTCTGCATTTGAGGGGCAGCGTAGTGCTGCTGCGACGCTGGCATTGGCGGAGGAGTGCTCATTTCAGGGCTTGCCATTGGCAGAGTTTCCTCTTCTTGGGCTGAGCCAGGGCTTGCAACGTTCTTCTTAATATCAGCCTGCTGAATAGCATCCCTGATTTGCTGGAAACTATAATTCTCACCCCTTAAAGCGTCAATAATCCTGTTATTATCATAAGCTTTGCTTCTGTATTCCAATACTTTTTGCACAGGTACTCCTTCAGCCATTTTTTTTCAACAACCCCTTTAATTCATCCTTGGTAATGTAACGCGTAGGGTCCATCATGTCAACGTATTTTTCAATCACGTCAATATCCTGCTTCTTCGCAGTTAATTCCATCTCTTTTATTATATGCTGTATAGTATCATTAACATTTTTAATACTTTTTCTTAAATCAATTATGCTGTCCTCAATCTCGCTGACTTCACTGCTCAATTCCTTCTTATTGCCGAGCATCTGGTCGTCAATAACCCTTAACCTTTCCTTGTTCTGGTTAATCCTCTGCTCTGCCAAACGCATCCTCACGTTCAAATCATTCAGCCGTGAAATGATCATGCCGGCAGTTGAAGGTGCCTGCTGCGCATTGCTCTGGGATTGTGCAGGAGCAGGAGTCTTATTCTGTGGTTTTTCATTTTGAGGCAAAGCCATAATATTTTATAAATTGGAAGGGATTATATAAATTTTGGGGATGGCTGAAAAGGATACTTGCGGGGAGTTCGATTTAGAAAGGGAGGGCTCAGACCGCAACTTGCGAATAAATTGTATAGGTTGCCCTTATTATCCGAGCATTGAAGATTCCGAGCAATGCATGGAAAAAATCGTTAACCGCTTGATTGAATTAGGCGGAGTCACCAACATAATTTTGTCAAGCGACATGAATTTTGTTTACCCTCCTGAGCAGACAGGAATGCTTGACGAATTAGCGCAGGCATACTTGAAATTGGAGCAGGAGGATGAAGTCCTCAAATACCCTGTTGTGCAGTCGCCCTTGCTGCAGAAAGAATTGGCGCGCGCAATAAACGTGATGAAAGATGTTATGCTTTCAAGGTTCAAAACCGACCCAATAGGGGCTTACGTGAAAACAATCAGGGTGTTAAGGGAGGAGAAGGTAAGGAATGAAACCCTTAATGAATCCGAGAAAAAAATCGGCGACCTGCAGATTCTCAAACTTAAAGCAATAAAGGATGAACTTGAAAAAACGAAGATAATCCAGAAAGTCAAGAATGAATTGACAGGCTACAAAATAGGTGACAGGGAAATTTACAGGGAATTATTCACTCCGTTAATCAAGCCGAATTTCATGTATTCCCGCTTAATAATGG
>PEWF01000002.1 GCA_002779595.1 archaeon CG07_land_8_20_14_0_80_38_8
CAAAAACAAACACTACTAAAAATCCTAAACTACAACCTAAACATCACACTAAAAAAAATACTCAACTGGCTAAAACAAATGATTTCTACAAAGCCGCTCAGTTCTGATACTTTCTTGTACATTATAGTTAAATCTTTCTTTCTTTCCTGTGAATCTTCCTCAAGTTCTGAAATTATATTTTCCAATTCCAGTATCTTATTATTTTTGCTGTCAATCTTTGATTTGTAATTGATTATTGAATTGCTTAACCTTTCCTTGTCATCTATTAATAATTTTATTCTTTCTTCTCTTCTTTCATAATCCTGATTCTTCTGCTCTACTTCCTTGTCCAATTGGTCAATTTTATTGCAGTATTGGGAAATTAAATTGTTAGTGTCAATAATTCCCTGCAGGGTTTCAGTAAGAACCGGCTTGTTTTTCAGGGCATTTTCCAGTTTGTCATAAACAGTAATTAATTCTTTTGCCTGCTTAAAACTCACGTCATTCTTAGCATCATTTTTTGATAATTTTGACAAATTAAGGTATAATTGCACTTTTGGGATAACTTCGCTAACGTATCTGCCTAATTCTTCAATTAATTTCTTGTTAACAATATTTAATTTATTATAATCAGATACGACTTCCTCAACTTCAGTTTTAAAAGCATTGCTTGCGCCCATTATTTTAAAAGGAAAACTATCAAATATTTAAAGATTACCCTTTTTTTGCTTCTTGAAATCCATTGATGCTGAATTTATGCAGTATCTCTTATTTGTCGGCTTTGGCCCGTCATTGAATACGTGCCCCAAGTGGCTGCTGCAATTGGCGCATATTATTTCTATTCTGTTCATGCCGTGGTTTTTGTCTTCTTCTAATTTAATGCTTCCTTTTATTGCATCGTAGAAACTCGGCCAGCCGGTTCCGCTGTCAAACTTCTTGTCTGATTTGAATATTTTGTTTCCGCACGCTGCGCAAGTATAAGTTCCTTTTTCATTGTTATGCAGTAATTTCCCTGTGAAAGGTGCTTCCGTTCCTTTTTCCCTTAGCACGCAGTATTGTTCAGGTGTCAAGCATTCCTTTAATTCCTTTTCCGTCTTCTTCATAATCCGCAAGCCCCTCCATGCTTCTTGTAATATTTCTGGTGGTATTCTTCTGCTTTGTAAAACTCGCCGGCAGGTTCTATTATTGTTGCTATCTTATTTTTGTGCTTTTTCTGCTCTTCTTCTTTTGATTTTATGGCTTTCTTCTTCTGATTCTCGTCATAATAGAATATTACTGAACGGTACTGGCTTCCAATATCAAATCCCTGCCTGTTTAATTCAGTGGGATTGTGCATTTTCCAGAAAGTTTTCAGCAATTCATCATAATTTATTTTTTTCTCATCATATTCTATGTATATTGTTTCTGCATGCCCTGTCCCGCCTGCGCATACCATTTCATAACTTGGATTCTTTGTTTTTCCGCCCATGAAGCCGGTAATTGTTTTGGTTACTTCTTTTAATTTGTCAAATTCTTTCTGCACGTGCCAGAAGCATCCTGCCCCGAATGCTGCTTTTTTAATCACACAATATTAATCGCATTAACAAAATATAAAGAATGCGCTCCGGGCAGGACACACTCTTTTGGGGACACGCATCAATAAAAGTGATTGCTAAATTAATAATATAAATTGGTTTAATAAATAATTGTTTTATGTGTCCTTGTCCTATGAAATTATTCAAAAGGAAAATATTTCTTGATGTTCTCTGGTGAGAAAGCTAGTTTGAAGACTTCTTCACCTTCTTTTGTGGGCATGGCAAAAACTTCTCCTGAAGATCCGAAACCTGCTTTTAGAAAACCAAGATACGGCCCAGTGTAACGTGGTCTTATTATGAAGTCTTTATCAGTAATTGGATAACCTTCTTTTCTTTGATGTTCCATGATTGAGTCATGCTTTGTTAGAAGAACTAAGTCAGAAAAATCATCACTTCTATCAGGAAAAAATAAATTTAACTCTTTGTTTGCCTTTTCTAATAATTTAAAAGCAAAAGATAAAAGAGTGTGATTCCTAACTTCACCATTATTAGAATATTTTTTAATGCTAATAAAATTATCTGGGTGATAAAAATGACTTACATTAAAAACGTATGATTTTTGAGCAAACTCTATTGCGAGCAAAACTTCAGAGAATTCTTCTTTTAATTCTTCTCCAATTTTAACATCCGTCCCTCCATAACTTTTTGAAATCCATAAAGTTGTTCCTCCTGAACGAGCAAAAGTTCCTTCATTACTATTTTCATGTTTATAATACCATGCATCCTTATACTCAATACACTTATTGCTTTCTTTACAAATATGCAATGTATAACTTTTCTCACTTAAAGAAGCATAAACTGTATTCTTTTCTCCTTCTTGTGCAATGAAGTAATTCTTATCCATTTTCCCATTTGAAAAGAAAAGGTGCTTAATAATCTTAGTATTATAATTATATGTTGAAGTTGTTTCAACTAACACTGGAACCCCTGGACTTAACAATTCTTCTAAATTTTGGGGGGTGTCCTCAGCAAAATTCGCCATTTAAAATCGGATAAATTCTGAATATTTAAATGTTTTTTAAGCAAAAATAAGAATGCGCTCCAGGCAAGCTACAAAACCAAATTAACAGTTCTTATATGTTTCTTACTTTTATGATTATTAAATTATATTATTACTTTAATATTTCTTTTGCTTTGTTTACAAATAATATTGCTTTTATTCTTAAATTTTCAACAGTTTTATAATCATATTTATAATTTGATGAATATGTTGCATCTTCTCTTTTATTTTTTGCCTGAATATAAAATAATAAGTTCTGATAATCAACAAAGAATTTATTCATTAATTCAACATCTTCTTGTTCAATTCCTTTCTTGTAATATTCTTTTATTAAGATGCATAATGTTGCATCGTGGTTTTTTGAAGAATAACCTTTCTTTAATATTAAAGCCAATACTGCCTGATACATTGCATAATAACATCCAGTTATTGCCCAATCAGAATAACCTTGTTTTAATGTATCTTTTATAAAATTAAGATTATGCTCTGATTTCTCAATATGCCCTTTTATTTCATTAATATCAACTTCTTGTTTTACAATTATTTTTTCTTTAATAAATTCTGTGATTTTGTCATTTAATTTACTATTTGAGTTAAGTAATTGTTTTAAGTAGTATTCATTCATTTAACATAACCTCATAATAATACTTATTATTAAAAACTGGAAATCCTGTCTTTAATGCAGATTGGAAAACTTTATCTTGTTTGTTAATTATTTCTTTTTTGAATTGATTAAATGTTAATTGAAGCAATTGAATTTTTATACTTGTCTGCGCCTCAACTTCATTGATTATTTTATCTTTTTTCTCGATTTTATTAATTATTTCAAGGATATCTAAATCTGAATCTTTTCTTAATGTTTTTTTTGCTGTTGAGCCAAAAACAACAAGAAAAACTGGTTTAGAAACACTTTTTTTAATATAATTTATAATAGCATTTTTCCTTAATAAAGAAAGATTTTCAAATCTCTCATAATCAAATAAAGGAAATAATAAAGATATTTTTATTTTATTAACATAAAATTTCTTTAAATTACCTTCTTTTTCAGTTATTAAAGTATTTTCTTTTACCAATCTGTTCAAATATCTTGAAACACTGCTCTCATTCAATTTTAATTTTCTTGATATCTCTCTTAGATATAATGATTGGTTCTTATTATTATAAAATAATTCAATTATCCTATAAACCTGCTTATTAAATATTGTTTTCATTTTTCAAACAATTGTTTTAATAATTCAAACATTTATAAATTTTGTTATAATCATTCAATTAAGATAAAATGGCCTGCTATTGCCGAAGCAATAACAGGGAGCATATTAAATATAAAACCCCACTTCTAATTTAAAAAACTTCTGTGTTACCTCTGTTTTCACGCTCCGGGCAGGACTCGAACCTGCGACTTCATGCTTAACAGGCATGCGCTCTACCTACTGAGCTACCGGAGCAATAAAGAATAATTGATTGTTTTTGTTTTTTAAAGTTTTTTACTCGTGTTTAGAATAATTTGGAGGCGTATGTTTTTAACTAAATTGTTTGATTAGTATTTTTTGGATGTGTTGCTTAAAATTTCAGGGTTGAACATTAGGCTGATTTTGACGTACTCGCTGATAATGCTCCTGTACTTGTCAGCATCCAGTTTCCATGACGGGTTCTTAACATTCCATTCTTCAACCTTAGTAATGCATCTGTTAAGGCAGTAATTTGCAAGCAGGCTCCTTTCATTATTATTCAGTCCTTTTTCATTGATTATTTTATAAAAACTTTCAGGCGAACCGTTAATTAATAAGTCAATAGAATCCCAATTATTGCCTTGGTTTTTGAAATCGTCAATAATTTGGCTTAAACTTTTCTTTCTGTACTTTTCTAATAATTTAATATTTTCTTCTTCAGCATTCATAGTGAATAAAACAAAAAGAATTATGTTTAAAAAAGTTTCTAAAAAAAAAATTTTTTATTCTATCCAGTCCTTTGTGTCAAATTTGAACGGCAGGTATTCTTTGCTCATGAAATCCAAACCTTTGGCCACAAGGACATCCTGCTCCACGACGTGCTTGAAATCGCTTAATTTTTTGAATTCTTTCTGCCATGCCTTATCAGTTTTGAACCATTCATATTCAGAAATTTCCCTAACACGCTTATAATCAATTTTTTTCATAGGAATCCAGTGTGATTTCGGAATATTGAATTTTTCAACATCACTCATTTTAACACCTATGAATTTTGCGTCAGGAACTGCTGCGTTCTCGCTGAAATGCGCCAAATTAATACTGCCTTGTTTGTACACGCTGTAAATGTAATAACCCCAAATGTCCATATCAGTAAATACGTAAACAGGCAAGTCCAATTCACTGTTTAAGCGATGCAGGAAACGCCTCGTGCCCCTGTCAGGCTGCCCTCCTCCAGTAATAATCAAACAATTTTTCCTCTTCCAGAACCTGTCCTGATTCAAACGATTCCATGTCTGCTCCTTTTCAACTACTAATACAAAATCAACACTTGTTTTATCAAAATCAATAATGCCTTTTTCAACAATGCTTGGGATACCATACCCGCTGCTCCCAAGTTTGCCGCAATCTATTTTATCACCGCTGTCAACTATTTTTAAATCACCGCTCATTTTGCCTTTGCTGATTGCAAATATGCCAATTTCCTCCCTTAAACGGGAAAGCAATCCTTCAATATCCTCAATAATAATGTCTGATTCGCTCTGATCGTCAAAAGTGTTCTCCTTAGTACCTGGAATGCCTCCCTTGCACATGTAAAATAATTGTCTTAAACCAAAATGACTGCCATCTTTTATAACCTCCCTGAGCTTGCTAGCTACAAGCATAGTCTGCATAAAACTTTTGCTCTGGGACAAATTTAAATAACTCCTGTCACTGGTTTTATTACCTAAGTGAAGCATCCTGCTTTTCTCATCAAAGTAAACATTGCTCAATGAACGCAAAGGTATATTAACGCTTGGATTTTCATAATCTTTCAACTGCTTAATGACTTTCTTGCCTAATTCAACTAATTTATCATTAATTTCCTTGCTCGTTTTTAATCTGATTTTTTTCTGCTCACTTTGTTTCATCCATTATTCCCCTCCTTCTTTCTTTTTTTCTGCCTCTATCATTCTCTTCTTGGTTTCATCCGCGTTAATGCCAAATTTTTTCTCAATCAATTTATTAATAGTTTTTTCAATCTCTTTCGAATCCTTATTAGTCAAATCGCTTAATGCTTTAGCCATTACACCGCCGTACTTAATAAAAGTGCTAATCCTCAGCGCTTCCTTTTTTGCTTTCATTTTTTTCCTTAAAAAAACGTTCAACTGCCTCGCGCACTCCTGCAAAGAAAGCTTGATTTCCTTGATAATAATAGGGTAATTCGCAATGGCTGCTTTTGACTCGCTAGTGAACGGAACCCAAACGCTGCAAATGTGAACAAGTAGAATAAGAGGTGCTTGCGGCATGCTGGAATTGCTCGGCTTGTTAACACCGTACCTCTTCCAGTCCATCTCGCTGACTCCTGCTGTTATCGCGCACGCCCCGCTCTCATACAATAACGGGACTTTGTTGGCAATCCTCATAAGGTTCGCGTTACCTTCAGGGATGTCGCCTCCGTAAGCAATTGCTGATTCAACCTGGAAAGGATAACCCCGGTAAACATTGGGCGCCCTCGTGGTTGCTGCTATGAATTCAGGATTATACTCTAATTTCAGGCTCTTCTCTATTGCACCCCTTCCAACAGGGCTTAAGCAGTCAGTTGGCGGGCGCTGCAATTCCGCTTTTTGCATGAATTTCAGCACGTCAGTTGCTTCCTCAACAGTTAAACTGCTTGGCTTCCTTTTGGGGTTGACTTTGGAGTGTTCAAGTATTGCTTTCGCGCTAGTGCTTCCCATCTTGCTGAACTCGTCAGTGAGGAATGACAGGACAGTGTTCTTCTTCGTCTCTTTTAACATCCTTATTAGAATGCCTAATTCCAAACCCCATGGGTGGGGTTTAATCTCCTTGGTTTCCCTTGGCAGGGATTCTACTGCTCTTTTGAAAATTATTTTATTCCCGTCAGGCTCTATAAATGTTATTCTCGCATGCGGATTGACAATGCTGGTTCTTCTTAAATATTCATAAACGCTTTTGTCCCCTGTCTTGTAATAAGTTCCTTCAATTATTATTTCAACGCGGGTTCCTGTTTCATTAGCGAATTTTGCAAATTCCTCATCGCGTATAATACTGGCGTCATTATTTTTTATGTCAATCATTAATTCAACTATTCTCGCGGGCTGGTTCGGGCTGATTCTGCTGATTATCCTTGCAGGCTTCCCTGTTGTTAGCTGCCCGTAAAGTATTGACGCGCTGATGCCGATGCCCTGCTGCCCCCTGCCCTGCTTTAGCCTGTGGAATTTGCTGCCATATAATAATTTTGCAAAAACCTGGGGAATTATTTTCGGCGAAATGCCCGGCCCATTGTCTTCGACTATTATTTTGTAAATGTCATTCTGCACATTGTCTATCCTTACAAGAATATTCGGGAGTTCGAAATTTTTCTTCTTCTTTTTTAACTCGCTCGCATTCTCCTCGCAAGCGTCCAGACTGTTATCCACTGCTTCCTTCACGCATGTGAGCATTGCTTTCACTTTGCTGTCAAAGCCCAGCAAGTGCCTGTTTTTTTCGAAAAATTCTGCAATGCTGATGCTCTTATGCTTCTTTGCCAAATCATCAGCTACTGTTTTGTCATTCATTAAACATCAACTTCCTCATCCTTTTCTGGTTCTCCTTGTCTATGTATTTGTAAACTGTTACGTGCCTCGCGCCCTGCAATAACATTTCAACAGCGTTATGCACAATCCTTAAAACGTCGGTTCCTGCAATAATCCCGACTGTTTTGCCGTAAACAGTAATGTACGCTCCTGTCTTGTCTTCGATCATTTTCTGCGACACTCCTTCCCTTCCTATCACTCTTCCTTTTAATCGGTGAATATCATTTTTTGAACGCGAGTAATCCTTTAAACTGAACAGTTCAAAATCGTAATCATCCTGTTTTAACAGGATTGCTAGTTTAGGATTAAAACCTCGGCCAATTGCTTTGATAATCTTCTCGCAAGTCCAAATTTTCAGAGAATCCGGACCTGATAATGATACAATCCCGTCATTATTTATAAATATTTTCGCGTCAAATTCCGTTTCTAACTGCTTTTTAACGCTTCCTTTCGCCCCTATTAGAACAGGCACCCTCTCCTCGGGAATCTTCAATTCTTTATTATACCCTTCCATATTTATTAATAGATAAAAGAACCTTTTAAAACAATTACGGTAAATGATTCCTTATTTCAGCGTTGTGAAAGTGGTTGTGCTGTTGTACTCGTTTCCTTCATAAGTGAAGCGCGCAGTTAAAGAATAAGTTGCTGAGCAGTTCAATTCAGTGTAAGGTATGCTTACGCTCCAGCCTCCCAATTCATCTGTTGTGTCATAATAATCATTCCCGTTAAAACTGATAACTATTGTTTCAGCAGTTAAAGGCACATTATTTTTGAAGTATGAAACGTTCCCGTTTATTGTTAATGCAAAACTGGAATTGAAAGGCGGCAGTCCGCCCAATTCATTATACTTTGACTGCGTGCACGTATTGCTTAAAGCTCCTGAGTAGCAGTAGCCGTCCCAATTGTAGTCAACATCTTCATCAACTAAGTAGCCGTTGGTGCAGTTCCCTAATCCGCACCCGTCCGCAGCATCCAGCAAGTGATTATTGTTAATGTCGATATGGTTATTTGAACAATTAGCAGGCCCTTTAGAATTCAGCCCAAAAACTCCTGCAGTACATGCATGAGTTCCATTATTGAAATTATCACTGCTGCTGTCATCACCACAGCATGGACTGTTATCCCCTGTAATTTCACCAGTGAACCAAATATAACCTTTTAATTCACAATAAGATTCATACAAGTCAGCATTATTTGTTATACCTCCACCATAACATAAACTTGTTGAGTTGTAAAAAGTGTCATCCTCACCGTCATCACCACAGCAGGAAGCTAATTTATTATCACCAATAGTATAAGTATCATCCCATGAATAGCCGACAGCGTCAATATAAAAATACGGCTCTGAACTTGTTGGTATTGCAAATATTAACCTATCCCAATTATCCAGATATGATATAAAATCAAAAGGCCCGTATTTCACACCATTCACATACACAAACCATTTATACTGGCTTAATCCTTCATAACCTCCGGAAGTGGATTCGTAATCAATTCTCATATGCGTCCATTTGCCTGAAGGGCAGTCAGCTATTTTTACAAGAGGAAATATACCTCTTTCAATAATATTATTTTCAAAAGTAATGTAAGGTCCTGCATTACTTTGAGAATTCCTAAGCTGAAAAAGGAACTTGTTGGTATTAACAGGATAAATCCAAAAATCAATAGTTCCATTCGCTTGAGTACTGCCCCATAATTGTGAAATTATTACAGAACCTGACGTTCCCTGGTCTTCAACCATAAATACTTTGCCATGACTGTCATATTCGCTGACTACTTTGCCAGTGTACGAGCCGCCCGGCAAAGTCCAGCCTGCAGGGCTTGCATCATCAGCATCATCAGTGAAAGAATACGTTGCAGGGTAATTGGAATTATTCAGCCAGTCATAATTATTGTATTCACAGAAACCTTCATACGAATCAGCATCCTCAGTAACGCTGCCTTTATAACAAACACTAGTCGAGTTATAAAAAGTGTCAGACAATCCGTCATCACCGCAGCACGGGCCGTACGCGCCTGTGTAATTATTGAGAGTATAAACCCTGAAATCATCAATGTATTGGTTGGATGCAGGGCTGTAAATGCTTGCAGCAAAAAATCTGTAAACATTTGTTACGTCGCCGTTCCTTGCTGCATAATCAGCTAGTATTAAACCGTCATTCAAGTATAAGTCCATTAAATTCGCATCCAGGTCAAGGACTGCTTTCAGATGATACCATGTGCCTGATGAAACGCTGTAAAAATTGTGCGTGCCACCTCCTGAGTCGTACCATTGCAATTGGTTGCTGTAAACGCGTATTGTCCAAATATCAGTAAAGGAAGCGTCCTGAATCCATAAAGGGAAACCATAAGAATTAGTGTACAACCAGTAATAATCAATTACTAAATTATTAGTCCAGTTTTGTTCAAAATAATAATAACCCTGCTGCCTGCAACAAGCATCACTGGTGTCAATAATTGCCATCACTTTTGTGCGCCCATTGTAAGAAGCGGCAACTGAAGTGCTGCCGACTCCGTCCCCGTCATCATACCATCTGGGAGGCAGTGAACCGTCAGGAGTGTCAGTGAATGAATTATTATAATGAGAACCTAACCAAGTATAACTGCCTGCAACGCATTCCTCAGGGGAATCATCATAACTGGCAAAAGCAGTGCTGAACAAAAATATTGCAAATAATGAGATTAATAATTTCTTCATGACACTGTCACCCCACTAATTGTGAAATTGAACTGGCTGCACCCAGCATCATAAGAGCACTCGTCAGCAGTTATTGCCTCGCTCACTGCTTCCCCGTTGCCCAATACCACTATTACTTCATGAAGTTTGCCTTCTTCCATCTGGCTGAACTGAATAGTGGCTGCTTCGCCGGGAGCAAGAGGATTAGTTAAGTCATAATTTGTTAATTTGCCGTCAATAAACAAACTTACACTGCCTATTGTGTCGCACCCGTCATTTGCTACTGTGACACTGTCACCCCTCACGCTGACTAACTGCATACTCGTGCACTTGCTTGCAGGAAAATTCTCAGCATTACCTGTTATTCCTCCCTGAACAGTGCTCTGAACAGTGTTAAACCATATGAATGCAAAAGCGCTTGACGTAA
>PEWF01000019.1:0-1882 GCA_002779595.1 archaeon CG07_land_8_20_14_0_80_38_8
TTTTTAACTTAATGAATAAAACATTAATTGCAGTATTATTTATCATGTTCTTGGCAGGATGCACAGCAAACCCGTCAAATAACCAAACTAATAATGATAACACGAATAATGAAATTCCTTACGAGCCGTCAAACCTGACAATATTATCAGTAATCCCCGACGAGTACTCAACAGTGGCATGGGACACGGTAATGAGCATAGAATACTACTACTGGATAGGCAATTATAATTCAAGCGAAGAATACTCAGTATCAATATCAATACAATTAAGCGACCCTGACCACTCACTCGTGGAAACAAGCGAGAACGCAACGCACCAATCAGGCACTAGCACGTTCAACTTTTACCCAACACTGCTATCATTAAATGACAGTTACACTTTCAGCAACACGTACGCTTTCGAACTAACACTCAGCAAGAGAACACCAGAAGGATACTACTTAACACTCGCCAACCAAACACTCTACTACAACCAAGAATAAAATTTAATAACAACCCAATACTTCTTAATTTACATGTGGAAATGCCCGAAGTGCAGAAGAGAATTCCTCAAAACAAAACAAACACACTCATGCAATGTTTACCCACTGGAAAATCATTTCAAGAACAAGGAATATGCAGAAAAAATATTCAAAAAATTAGTCCAAAAAATTAAAGCATTCGGCAAGGTAAAAATAGACTCAGTACAATGCTGCATACACTTAGTGGACAAGTCCACTTTCGCAGCAGTCTGGCCCCAGAAAACAGGGCTAAAAATGGACTTCAGGCTAAACTATGACATGAACAATCCAAGAATAATGAAGAAAATTAAAATGTCAAAAAACGCGTACTTATACTACTTAGAAATAAGCACGGAAAACGACATTGACAAAGAATTGCTAAAATGGATAAAAGAATCCAGACAAAGAAACGCCTGAACAATCACACTACAGAATTATACGTTCCATAAACCCTGCTGTTATTCATCACATCCTGAACCATTACTTTGCCAATACCCTTTGCCATACTAATAGTGTAATTGTCCTTCATCGCTTTTTTCTTGTCACCCCTGTGCGTTTTATCACCATACCATACAACATGATACGCTACAGAAAAAGGAATAATCCTCATGCCCATCATCGTGCACGCTTTCATCAAATCAGGAGAAACACTATCGCCTTCCTTGCTTACATTAATGAAAGCAGCATGCTTGCCGTACAATCTCTGCTTATACTTAACATTCTTCCTCCCAGCATAATTTATGGAATTATTCAAATTCTTACTATCACCCCATAACTCGCTTACACCGCCATCCAAAGCGCACAATCTTGAAAACATAATCTGCAACAATGCAGGCCTGCTGTAAAAACAAGTATAACCCGAAAAAATAATGCCGTCCGCTTCAAGCATTGCCCTGTAAACCATCCACATATCATCCCCTGGCTTGAAAGCATACTTCGAATTATAAATCCTGAAAAAATCCTTCCGGCTAAGATTATCATACGCTTCCTTCATGCTGATAAACTCTCCATTATGCAGGAAAGCATCCTCCTTAAAAGGATAACAATCACACTGAAAAGTTTCCTCATTAAACCTGCACTGGGCAGGACAAGTGGAATAGCACTCCTTGCACGCGCCAATCCTCAAATCCCTCAAATCCAATAATTCAACATCAGCACCACTCTTCCGCGCCTCCTTCAACGCAATATTCAACAATTCAAGATTAATAGAATCCTCCCTCGCACAATCACCAGCGCTCCTCTTAGAACCCATAATGCCAAGAATCCTGACACGCTTCCCAGTATTATCATTAAAACCTAATAAGCCACCCTTAACCATTAAAACAATAAAACACTACACATTAAAATAATCTTTGGAAAAAAAGTATTTAATGTTTTATTTA
>PEWF01000019.1:2017-2311 GCA_002779595.1 archaeon CG07_land_8_20_14_0_80_38_8
AGACAGGTCACAACCCCAGGCGGTGGCTGGAGCCGTGCCCAGGTTAAGATTTAAGCCTATAGATACCTCACTTCCCCTTAACACTTCTACCACACCTTCCTTATCAAAGGGCAAAGGTCTACCCCCCTTTACCACACAAATATCCCCAAGGTAAAGGTCAATCTTTGATTCCACCACCTCCGCACCACTGCGCCCTACTGCGGCTATAATCCGTCCCCAGTTAGGGTCGCTGCCATACACCGCTGTCTTCACCAGGGGCGAACTTACTATGGTTCGGGCAGCTAACCTAGCCTC
>PEWF01000003.1:0-338 GCA_002779595.1 archaeon CG07_land_8_20_14_0_80_38_8
AAATATTGGATATTTAAAAGGCTGAGGAAAAGGTTAGGGAAAGACCTAAGTATGATCCAAAGAAAAGCTAAATTATCATTTGATAGCAATATTTAAAAATATAACAGTATATAACAGTTATATGTGATTATATGACAACTACAATTGCAGTAAATGAAAAAACCAGAGAACTATTGCAGATATTTGGACATAAAGGAGAAACTTACGATAGTATACTCCATAGATTAATGGAAATAGCAAAAATGTACCAGTTTTACGAACAGCAAAAAACAGTATTGAAAAATGAAAAATTCTATGAAGTTGGTTCATTGTGAGCGACTTTACTGTTTTTATATCTG
>PEWF01000003.1:368-9392 GCA_002779595.1 archaeon CG07_land_8_20_14_0_80_38_8
AGGATGAATCTGATTTGAGCAGTGCTGAGGAGGAATTATTAGGGGCATGGGCTTTGAAGAAGCATAAGAGCGAATTCTTGTTTGTTGTTGATTATCCATGGAATAAGCGCCCTTTTTATCACATGAAAAATGATGACAATAAGACAACGAAGAGTTTTGATTTATTGTTTAAGGGTTTGGAGATTACGAGCGGCAGCCAGAGGGAGCATAGGGCGAATATTTTAAAATTGCAGGCAGAGGAGAAAGGATTAAGCCTGACGCAGCTGCAGGATTATATTAATTTCTTCAAATACGGATGCCCTCCCCACGGCGGAATGGGCATGGGACTGGCTAGGGTGGTGCAGAAAATCCTGAATTTGGACAATATAAGGGATGCTATTTATTTGCCAAGAGACCCTGAAAGGTTAACTCCTTAAAATTTTTCTTTCTCAACGTATGCTTTCAGCACGCCCTGAATCTGCAAATTGTATACTGGCTTTATCTGCTCATAAGTCTTCTTCATTAATTCCCTTCCTTTATTCCCGAACACATTATTATTGTCCGTGAAGTTCACAAATTCGTCCCTGAATCTCTTATTCTCCCCTGAAGGTTTATTCAAGTATTGGTTGAATTCATTGAATAAACCCACCCATTTCAAGAACTGCTCATTGTTCAAAGATTCAGAACTTTTCACTTCTTCCGTTAATTTCAACAAATTTTCAATCATAAATATTGAAAACTTAAAAAAATCAAGTATTTAAAGTTTTTTAATTAACGTTTCAATAATTCAATTTTAATAAAAACATTTTTAAACTAATTTCTGCCTTATTAATTTTTATGAGCAATACTCTTGAGCAAGAATTGAAAAATAATACGTTTAAGATTAATGATTACATTACACTAAAACTAGAAAAAGGTAAGACTAATATTTACGTTAAAGGTGAATTATTCCAGCAGTGCAAATACTTACTATTACAAATACCCACTGATGAAGTGAAAGAAACAAAAAACATAGATTCAATAGATGAAGCTGCAGGGAAATACAGCAATGAATTAGAAGGAAAACAAACAGTAATAAATTATATTAGCCCGGAAGAAGAATTCAGAGGACACTGCAGCAATTTGCAGGCATGGGCTGAGAATGATTATGACACAAGATTATTGCATTCAAACTTATCTTTCCCATTGTTAAAAAAATTAGTTGAAGCAGGAGACTCATTAGCTAATAAAGTGTTCAAAGATGAACTATGTTTGAGGTTAACAGCAGGATACGAACCAGTAATAGAATACTTAACAAAAGAAAAATACTTAAATAATTTCACAGAAGAAGAAAAAATAATATTACTAGAAGACCAGAAACAATTAAACAATTACTTACTAATCCTAAACACAATAACAAAAGAAAAAATAAGAAATAAAATATTGCAAGAAAACTTAGAACAATTACTAACAAATAAAGAAAACCAAAACATAACAACACTAAAATTAAACAATTACAAACTAGCCAAAATACCAGAAACAATAGAACAACTAAAAAACTTAAAATATTTAGACTTGGGCAGCAACCAAATCACAACAATACCAGACAGCATAACACAACTCAAAAACCTACAAGAATTATACTTATACAATAACCAACTCACACAAATACCCGAAACAATAGAACAACTAAAAAACTTAAAATATTTAGACTTGGGCAGCAACCAAATCACAACACTACCAGACTGGCTTGAAAAAATGAAAAGAAAAGGAATTAAAATTAATTATTAAAGAAAGATTTTTAAACTAATCTTGCACCAATATATGTTACCACTCTTGGATATACTTCTGAGTGTGGTTTAAATGAGTATCATGGAAGAGATTTTCATGGTATGATGTTCATAGTAGTGCTTTGTTGTTGTGTGTTATTTTCAATAACTGCAATTTAACAATTCCTTAAAAAAAAAAGAACTTTTAGTCATGTGGCTTTACGATTTTGAACCTGGAAGGATCAACACCGGCAAATTCAATTCCAGTTGATCCTGCTGGAGGTCACTGCTATTGGGATTCGACTAAGACATGCAAGTCAGAGCAGCAATGCTCGGCGCACGGCTCAGTAACACGTAGTCAACCTGCCCTTAGGTAAAGGATAATCTCGGGAAACTGAGGATAATACTTTATAGGAAGCAGGATCTGGAACGCCCTGCTTCATAAAGCTTCGGCGCCTAAGGATGGGACTGCGCCTGATTAGGCTGTTGGTGGTGTAAAGGACCACCAAACCTATGATCAGTACGGGCCATGAGAGTGGTAGCCCGGAGAAGGGGACTGAGACAAGGCCCCTAGCCCTACGGGGTGCAGCAGTTGCGGAACCTTTACAATGTGCGAAAGCGTGATAAGGGAATCCCAAGTGCCATGGTTTATACTATGGCTGTGGCGAAGTGCAAAGTACTTCGCAAGAAAGGGGTGGGTAATACCGGTGCCAGCAGCCGCGGTAATCCCGGAGCCCCAAGTGGTGACCATGTTTATTGGGCCTAAAGCGTTCGTAGCCGGATTAGTAAGTTCTCGGTGAAATTGTCCAGCTTAACTGAACGAATTGCCTTGAATACTGCTAATCTAGGGATTGGGAGAGGATAGGAGTATGCCTAGGGGAGGGGTAAAATCCTTTAATCCTAGGTGGACTACCGATGGCGAAGGCACCTATCTGGAACAAGTCCGACGGTGAGGGACGAAAGTTAGGGTAGCAAACGGGATTAGATACCCCGGTAGTCCTAACCGTAAACGCTGACCGCTGGGTGTTGCGCATTCTTCGCGATTGCGCAGTGCCGTAGTGAAGACATTAAGCGGTCCGCCTGGGGAGTACGGTCGCAAGGCTGAAACTTAAAGGAATTGGCGGGGGAGCACAACAAGGGGGGGAGCCTGCGGTTTAATTGGACTCAACGCCGGAAATCTCACCAAGGGCGACAGCAGTATGAAGGCCAGATTAAAGGTCTTGCCTAACACGCTGAGAGGAGGTGCATGGCCATCGAAAGTTCGTGTCGTGAGATGTCCTGTTAAGTCAGGCAACGAACAAGACCCATGCTATTATTTGCTAAGCGAGCTTCGGCTTGTGCGGGCACAATAATAGGACTGCATTCGATAAGAATGAGGAAGGTGTGGGCAACGGTAGGTCAGTATGCCCCGAATCCCTTGGGCTACACGCGGGCTACAATGGATAGGACAATGGGTTGCTACTCCGAGAGGAGACGCCAATCCCTTAAACCTATTCTTAGTTCGGATTGAGGGTTGAAACTCACCCTCATGAAGCTGGACTCCCTAGTAACCGTGATCCATTCATTCACGGTGAATACGTCCCTGCTCCTTGCACACACCGCCTGTCAAGCCACCCGAGTCGGCTCTGGGTGAGAACCATCCTTCGTGTTTGGTTCGAACCTAAGGTTGATAAGGAGGGTTAAGTCAACACAAGGTACCCGTAGGGGAACCTGCGGGTGGATCACCTCCTTTTTTCATTTATTTATTGAATAAGTGAGAAAATGAGCACCATAACTTTGTAAAAATAGGAATGATGCTGAAAGAAGATAACACCAAAGCACTACACAATATTGAACATTACAATACTTTTTTAAATCTAATATTTTTTTAAAAATTATTTATGAATGATGAAGACGCGTTCAGGGAAACGATTAAGGATTCGCACCCGATAATTTACGAGTATAATCTTCTTACTGGCAAAGTGCAGTATAATGATTCAAAATTAAAATATGAGTATTACAAGGATGAGGAGGACCCGTTCGGCCAGGAAAGGAAAGAAGTACTGGATGAATTAATCAGGTTAGAGGATGAAAAAATTGGGTTCTTAAGGAAAGAGAATAATTTAAGGGAGTATTTGCAGGAATTAATAGTCAATAAATTGAAAAATTACATGAATAATAATTTCGTGTACAGCACGAGTATTGGAATGCAGGGAATTGGGAAGAGCACTTTCTTTTCAGATAATTTTGAAAAAGAATCAATTGACGCTGACAAGGAGCTTAATAACGGGAATTTTGTTGAATTCGCTGACGAGATATGGGCTTATAAAAGATTTAACAGATTGATTGAACACAGGATAGAGTGCAAAAAATCAACCTTACTGGACGGTTTATCCCACACTATTAAAAGAAGGAAAGATTTGAAGAGAACAAAAAATGAAAATAATGCTGACATTTTCCTGTTCTTCTTCCAGGGCAATGTTAAAACCTGCCTTGAAAGGATAATAAAAAGGAATGCTGATACTAATAAAGGAACAAAGCCTTTGGCTGAAGTGGTGAATTACTTGGTGCAGTTGGAAATGCCAATCAATAAATCTTATGAATTGGAAGAAGGGATTGACTTATTATTCGTGATTAACGAGTATGGCAGATTCCTTAATGCTTATCCTTTGTCCAAGATGGAAGAAATCATTAATCATGAATGATTTTTTTCAATAATTCATTATGGTAATTTATGCCCCAGTACTTGGCTATTACTGCATCGAACAAGTCAATAATGTTGTGCGAGCGCAGCGTGTTAATGCTGAAAGCGTCAGGGAAGAATTCCTTAAATTTTTCACTCGTAAGGTTAAAATTGGATTTGGAAAAAGGCGATTTAATGTTAAAGTAAACGCTTCCCCTGATGTTAATGTTTAATGTGCAAATGCCCGGTTCGGCATGACTGGAAGGAGTGGTAATGCTCGTGTAATAATTTTTTTCTCTAATCCTTTCTGAATAAATTGTTTTGAGCACGTCAATTAATGAGGAATCTGCCCGCATTACATTATGAATCCTGCCCAGTTCATAATCAACCATTCCTTCAAGACTGATTAATGTCTGATTTAATGCATTATTTGCCAATTGTTCAGTATTCCTGTTGAAGTAATTGGAAAGAATTTGGTGATGAATTGGTATGATAACTCCTGCTGGGCAGAGCCTTATGCATTCTGGATTAGCATTAATAATGACTTCCTCCCTTGTCAATAATAACTCCTTTAATTTCATAATAGTTTTTCAACAAAAAAGTTCTTATTTAAAAACTTTTAATTTCCTGATTTTTTGACAATTTCCGCTGATTTCATGGTTCTTTTATGCTTTTCATCCTTTTCCTGCCTTGCGCGGTGAGTTATTGCAGAAAGGATTTGGAGCATAAGGAAACTCACCGGCACAATGAGCAATAAAAAAGTTATTGCAAGCAGAGCAATATTTAATTTGTCAGTCACAACTGCCTGATACAAATAGTAAATAATGCTTATAAGAACAACGAATAATATGAGCAGCAATAATTTCAGTAATTGGTCAATCCTTTCCTTTTTCATCAGACTATTAAAGATGCATTGGCGACTTAAATAAATTATCGGCTCCAATAGGGGAAGCGTGCGGAAGAGCAAGTCATTAAAATGGACTAATAGTCCTAGGCGCCGCAAAAAAATGCGTTAGCCTTTGAGTTTAATTTTTTTCTTGGATTCCTGCACTGCTCCCTCCTCTTCTTGAAGCCATATCGGTTCGGTTTTTTTTAAGGTGTTAATTTATTCCACCTCCCTTAATTGCGCCTGCTAATTTTTTTTTAGTGGCGCAAAAATATGACTAATTTTTTTTTAAGAATTAATTTCAGGAATTCAACAATTTATTCAAGAGCAAGTCATTAAAATGGACTAATAGTCCTAGGCGCTGCAAAAGCATCAGCCTTTGAGTTTAATTTTTTTCTTGGATTGAATCTTATTGCGTTATTATTCCTGAATTAACCCTTACTTTTTTTGTTCCAATGCGAAAGAATGTGACAGTATATCCCTCAAGTTTTTTTGTTGGTGTTGATGAAAAAAATGGTTGAGAACTTTCATCGGGAACTTTATCTTCCCAAGACTGTAAAGTAAATAATGCTACTGTCCCAACAATTTGCGTGCATTAATTCACTCATCGTCTGTTGATAACACAAACAATCTTATTATTTAAACTTTTACTTTTCCATGTAATCTTTATAATAATTCTCCACTGTTCCGCAGTTAAGGGTTTTCTGCATTTCAAAATGGGGCTTTAATGCTCCGCTGAAAGTCTTTGGAATGTGCAGTAATTCATGGATTAAAACTTTGATTTTGTCCCTCTCGTCAAGTTTCTCGTAACGATTTTTTAATAATTCTATGGCGTATAATGGTTTTGTGCCGTAAGCGAATGAGAATATTCTCGGAGTGCTCCAGATTCTTGCAATAACCCTCCTGCTCTGGCTCTTCTTTGAGAACACGCACCTGACCTGCTCGCTGTTAATGTAACCCCATCCGAGTTTTGAAATTATATCCTTAATCACTAGTTCCTCAGCAAAGGCGCGCTCAAAATTTAATTTCACAAATAGTAATAATATTGAAAAACTTTTTAAACAATTCCTTTCCTACTATATTAATCGGGCTGATAGCTTAGTGGTAGAGCGCCACGTTTGCACCGTGGAGGTCAAGGGTTCAATCCCCTTTCAGTCCAAGAAGAGTGGCAGCACAAAAAATAATATACAATTATTTACCATATGGTAAATATATATTAAAATTTAATTCCTGCCCTTCCTAGTATACCTTCTTAAAATTGAGTATAACTGCTCTGAGCATCAGCAAAGTTTAAGAACTATAAAAGTGTTTCTATGGAGTTAGGTAGATATTAACTTGTCAGGATTTGAAACTATTCTTCATTACTTGCGCATATACTGGTTTTTGCCCAAGACGACATTGTTTTACTTTCTCATTTCAGTACTCGGGTTCACTTCCTACAACAGCGCTATTATATCTCTTACATTACTCATTGACTTCCTGGCATTCATAACTGGATACATATAATTCAGGCAGTTCTTAATATTATGTGGTAGCCGAATTGCGTTTTGACTGGTTCTTTGGTGGCTTCGTTCACTTTAAGCTTGAATGCTGCTGTTTCGAATTCAGGAACCATTACTCCTTTGGGGAAGAATCCTAAGTCCCCGCAGTTATTCCTGCTCGGGCATGAGGAGTATTCAGATGCTAATTCTGCAAAACTCGCGCCTTCCCCTAATGCCTTTATGAGCTTCTCGGCAGTTTCCCTGTCATCCACTAATATATGGCTTGCTCTTATTTCCATAATTAATAAAATTATAATTAATTCTTTAAGAATTTTTGTTCCGGGAATAAAACAATACTAATTTCAAAAAGTTTTTAATAATAATACTTTAATGAATTAACTATGTTCACAAATAATGACAAGAAGAAAATGAATGATTTAATTGAGGAAATTTCTGATAGTATTAGTGATAAATATTTTGAAGATGAACCTGTTAAAGAACTTGTTAATAATAATTATGTTAATTCTGACACTTTAATGGATTTCAGCAAGTTGCGCACTGACTTGTCAAAATACGAAAAAGAATTTTTTTAGACAAAATTGATTTTCTTGTTTTCGAATAATATTTCCAGCGCTGCCTGGAACATTCCGAAAATTAAAGGCCCTATTATGAATCCTGTGAATCCCAATGTTAACGCGCCTCCTGTTAATCCAAGAATGAAGAATACTGGATTAAAACTCGCGGTTTTCTCGCCTATTAACGGCTTGATAACGTTGTCAATTGTTGTTATGAAAAGCAGGAATATCACGTTGATTAAGAAAAGAGTGTAATCACCCATTAAGTAGCCCTGATACAAGTAAAAAATTGTGAGAAATGTGGGAACTATGGCAACAGTTATGTTAAAAAAGCACAATAAGAATGTGAAAAATGTTAATTCGAAAGCGTAAGGCGTGCCGAGGAAAAGCAGGAATACGAATAAAACGACTGACTGGACAAGTGAGGTTATGAACTGCCCCTGAAAAATGGCTTTCATCATTGAATTTAACCTGTTAGTGAATTTGTCAAAATATTTTATTTCAGCAGGCGGAACAATCCCGCGCACTGCTTCAATTATTTCCTCGCCGTATTTGATAAAGTAGAAAAGGAAGAATAAGAATACGAACATGCTTAATGCCAGTTGCGGGGCAAAGAAGAACAAGTTCTGGATAAAAGATGCCAATTGGGTTAATCCTGCCTGAGTTAACGGCTGCTGAACATTAAGTGAATCGAACAAATTAATTGTTGAATTAATTAACTGAATATTCTGCGCTTCACTCGCAAAGGATGCAATGCCCACAAAACCATTATACAGGCTGGTTACGAATATTACAATAACAGTTGAAAGAATTGAGAATCCTATAATCATAGACATTAATGACACAACTGTCTCATTCCGGATTTTTTTAAACAATTTCTTCTTCAAAGGATAAACGAAGTATGCAACTATCACGCTTAATGCAAATATTTGGTAAAAAGAACTGCTCAAGTAGACAAGAAAACCCAGCAATAATACTAATATTATTATGACAAGCGCCTTGCTCTTCGTGTCCATGAATAATAATTAACGCATCATGCTTTTAAAAAAATTTATAAAAGGCACAAGAAGAAAGTATTAACATGTTTGAACTGCTAAAAGAGTCAGAAATTGAGTCAATTCTTAACAATTTAAGCGATATGAGGATTAAAGCATCCAATCAGTGCCTGAATAAATTGTACTCTTATTGTGAAATTTTGAAAAATTATGCAGTTCCTTTGTCAAAAGAGTTTGACAATGTTAATAGTTTATGCCAAGAAGTCAGGAAGAAATATGAAAGGAAACACCACCTGCCTCCTCTGAAAGTCTTCAGCCAGTGGCACAGGCAAATCATGGAATACTTTAATTTTATTAAAAAAAATTATAAAATGATGGAGCCGAACAGCATAATTTTTTAAAGAATTAATTCATAAAAAAGTATTAATGAATAAATTCATTGTTTTGCCGATTCTTGTATTATTCATTGCAGGATGCACCCAGACTGAAATTGCCAATCCTGCTGCTGTTTATTGCGAGGATAAAGGATACAATTATGACATAAGGGATACTCCCATAGGGCAGGACGGCTTCTGCGTCTTTAATGACAGCAGCGAGTGCTCGGGATGGGATTATTACCACGGCGAATGCACTGAGGAAACCGCTTCGCCATGCAAGGACTTGTGCGGCAACAATATCTGCGAGGAAGCAGTATGCCA
>PEWF01000073.1 GCA_002779595.1 archaeon CG07_land_8_20_14_0_80_38_8
TGGCGCTTTCACGTCCATTGCCACGTAATCGATTAATTTTTCATTGATTAATTTTTTCAGCATTTCAGGGTTTGAGCCGTTAGTGTCTAATTTTACTAATAGTCCTGTTTCGTCTTTGATTTTCTTGATGAATTCCGGCAGATCAGGGTGCAGTGTTGGTTCTCCTCCGCTTATTACTACTGCATCTAACCATTCGCGTTTTTTTTCAAGTTTTAATAATATTTTTTCTTCTGATATGAATGGCGGTGTTGGGTTGACTAGTTCTGGGTTGTGGCAGTAGTGGCAGTGGAAGTTGCATCCTGCTGTGAACACTACTAGTGCTATCTTGCCTGGGTAGTCAATGAAGCTGCTTTCCACCATTCCTTTTATTATAACCATTTTTTTACCTCTTCAATGTTCGGGGTTTCGCCCCTGAATGAATTGATTTCTTCATCCTCTTTTGTGATGATTATGCTGGGAGTGCTTAAAACGTTGTGCATTAAGCTTTCAGCCAATCCTTCAGGTGTTCTCACGTTGTAAAATTCGACTGTTTTTCCTTCTTTTATTAATTCCTGCCCTAATTTTTTTGCATTAGGGCAGTTTGGGCACGTGTCTTGTATGAATATTTTTATCAATTAATTGCACCTATTACTGCTTTTTCTGCAGGTTCTTTTTTTACTGCACTTATTGCTGCTTTCCCTGCTTCTGCCTCTTCTTCTTTTACTGAGTAGTTTCCTTTCTGCCTGTGCTCGAATTCTGCTTTTTTGCTGTTATTCCAGTCTTCTATTTTGCTGAAATACCCTACTACTCTGCTTATTCCATAAGTGTTTGCGCTTCCGCAGTGTCTGCATTTTGATTCAGCCATAAAACTTTTTTTCACCTCTTATATCCTTTGCTTATGCGCCCGCAGTCCCTGCAAACTGTGAATTCAGGGCTTATTGTTATCTGCGCGCTTTGAGTATTGTCCCATGTTTTTTTCACAAGTGAGTATATTGCTTCCTTGTCAGGTTCTTCTTCGCCTATGAATACGTGGGTTATTGAGCCGCTTTCTATTAAGCTGTTAAATCTTCCTTGTTTCTCAATTCTTTCGAACAGGCTTATCGGAGCGTCTGCTTCGAAGTGTATGCTGTTAGTGTAATACACTTCGCCTTTTTCTAAGTTTCCTCTCACGTAATTCTTAGCGTCTTCGAAGCGCTTTAAGTCAATCTTTGCAAGCCTTAAACTTGCCCCTTCTGCTGGCGATTCTTCTAGTGTGAATTTTAAGTTGTGTTTTTTCTCGTATTCTTTTATTCTTAAATACATGTGGGATATTATTTTTAATCCTAACTTGTAGGCTTCTTCGCTTTCGTGCAGCGCTTCGCCTGTTAAGTATTTCACGCACTCGTTTAATCCTATTAATCCGAAAATGTATGTGCACTCGTCCAAGTCTATGTATGGGCGCCCGTCTTTTGCCATCCTGCCTAACTGCCATAATGGGGCGCCGGGATTGTTCATTAATTGTTTTATGAATGACTTTTTTTCCAAATGGGCTCTTAATACTAAGTCCATCACGCTGCTGATTTCCTTTAGGCATCCCTGAACATTATTCTTTCCTGCGCGGTAAGCTGCTTGCGGCAAATTTATTGTAACGTTCTGGAATCCGCAGAATCTCATGCTTTCAGGGTGCTTTAAGACGTAGTCGTCCTCGACTTTTGTCCTTAGCCTGCAGCACGCGCTCAGCGTGACTTCATCCCTGTCAAATACGAAGTACGGGCTTCCGTTGTATGATGCCACTTCGCACGCGTACATTAGTAATTCTTTTTGTTTCGCATCCTCGAAGCATTCCTTTGTTACGTGCAAGTCGCATTTCGGGAATGGGAATACTTTGCCGTCAGAGTCTCCCTGTTTCCACACTTCGAGCAGGGCTTTTGCGAATAATTGCGATAATTCCTCGTAATCTGCGTATGTTTTTCCTGTGTATTTGCCTTTTGGCCCGATGGCTGGCACGTCCCTTAAGTATGACGGCACGCTTAAGTGCACGTTGAAGTCAATGAACATTGTCTGCCCTCCCCTGCTGAATGCTCCCTGCGCCACTCCGAAGATTAAGTTCTGCGCTTCCTGCACTAATTGCTCGTAATTTTTTCCTTCGAGGAACGGGGCGTAGAATATGTTAATATAACTGAGTCCTAATGCTCCTGCGTAGTAGGGCTGCATGCTGGCGAGGAATGTTAATATGTGCCCTGTTAGTACGTGCGCGTATTTTGCTGGGCTTGCAGTGGTGCTTAGGGTTAATTGTTCTTTTAATCCGAATTTTTTTATGAATTCTGGGCTGTGCGCGCTGCAGTATACCCTTGTCACGTATCCCAAATCGTGCAGGTGCAGCGCGCCTGTCAAGTGCGCTCTTGCGACTTCTTTGCTGAACACGTTTTCCAGCGCGAATTGTTTTAAGGTGTTCTCAGCTATTTCAAGATTAATGAATTCAGGATTATTGTACCTGATGTTCGCGTTCTCGTTGCTTTTGCTGAATATGACTTGTTTTAAGTTGTAAACCGGCATTCCAAGGATTTTCTGAGTTTTTAACTGCTCGGAGAATCCTCTCAGGATTAATTCGTTGTTCACTAATTCCCTGATTAAACTGGTGCTTACCTGCTTTAATTCTGATGCGAATAATTTTTTTTCAACTTCTTCGGCTATTTCCCTTGCCTGCCACTCGCTTATTCCTGTTTCGCGCATTAATGCTTTTACTATGAATTCCCTATCCCAGTCGTTTAATTCTTCCTTGCTGCTTGTGACTTGCAGTGCCATATCTGTTGTGTCATGGCTTGTTTCAACGCTTTTTTTGACTTTTAAATTTTTTATCTCGTTTTCGAACGTGCTTATGTCGTCGAATTGCCTGAACACGCTTGCAAACCTGATGTATGCTACTGGGTCTACTGGCTTTAAGTGTTTTAAGACTAATTCTCCTATTTCATTGCTTTTTATTTCCTCGCAATTCCTGGCAAGTATTTCGCGTTCTATGTCATCAACTATTGATTCTATTCTTTCCATTGGCAAATTTTTCTTGCTTCTTGACTTGATTACGCTTTCAACGATTTTATTCTTGTCAAAAACTTGTTTTCCGCCTTTTTTCTTGACTACCATTAAAGTTATTGGTTCAACGTTTTCGTAAGTTGTGAATCTGCGGTTGCAGTCAGTGCATTCCCTTCTTCTCCAGTTGGAATTATCATTAGTTGCTCTTTTGTCTATTACTTTTGTTTTTGAACTGGAACAATAAGGACACTTCATAACTCAAAAAACTCCCAAACATGTTGGTAATTTACGCAGTCGTAACTACGATATGTTGAGGATTTATAAATATTTAGCACAATTAATATATAGAATTAAAATAATGACTATTACTTTTCTAATTCCTTGATTGTTTCATTGTAAATGCTCATTACCCCCCATGAAATGCCGATTCCTGCTCCTGCAATTACTATGAAACTAATATCCACTAGTACTGTGAATATTGACACCAGCCACATTGTTATTATTGACAGGAACATGGCTAAAAGTGTTGGTATTGCCCCTTTTACAAAGAAGAATCCAATATCATTGGAGAATAAGACTTTTTTTAATTGTTTTTTGCTGACCATTACAATTTTTATAAAGTATTAGATTAGTTATAAAATTTGTTATTTTTTCCTGATTAACCGGATTATGAACCATGCCAGGTTTATCAGCGCGTATATAACAATTAGTATGAGCACGAAGACTATTATTACTATTCCCGCGCTTAATGCCTGGAAAAAATTAGTAATTTCCTGCAGTTCAGTGCCTGGGGACGATTTGATTAATTCCCATAATAAAGGTATAATTATTATGCTGACTGCGAATATTATTGAGGATTTTTTCCAGTTCTGAATCTTCCAGTTCCTGAACAATCTTCCCAATCCCAGATTGATTATTAATAATGCGCTTAATAGTATGAGTATTGCGTATTCCAGCATTAGTATTATTAGTGCATTGCTTCTTTTTAATATTTTATTTCAAAGGAATCATAAGGCAGTTGTTCTTCTGCGTACTCATACTCTACATTTTCAACCCTGCTTCTGCCGGGATTGTTTTGGAGGAATTTTAATAATTTTTTCAGTTTTTTCTCTTCGCCGCTTGCTTCAACTTCTACTTTTCCGTTTGGCAAATTTTTCACCCAGCCAGTAAGCCCCAACTTGCCGGCTTCGTTCTTGGTGTTGGCTCTGAAGAATACTCCCTGAACAGTGCCGGTTACGAAAGCATGAAGTGTTTTTATCATTACTTTTTTTAATTCAGTTTTTCCATGCTTATTATTATTTTGTTTTTTATTCTTTCAGTGTAAAATAAGCAGTTTCCCATAATTGAGAAGTGGGTGTAATCATTATTTTTTAACGCTTTCATGAAAGAGTTGTAATTGAATTCTTCTGCGTTAAGCAGTATTCCCATTTTCCCGAACCTTCCGTTGTATTCTTTGTTCTTGTCAGGATGGGAGTCAGTCCCTACTAATACCTGCAGTTTGTAATTATTCAATAATGCAACGTCTTCAAGGTTTGGGCGAGTGGTTTCAACCATTCTGATGTCATATTTTTTCATTAATATTTTGTCGCCCAGTACTTTTTCTATGTTTTTTTTCTCTGCATGCTTGTTTTTTCCGCTAAAGAATATTCCGCCGTACGTTGTGGAGTGGGAGAACCAGCATCCGTATTCCAAATCAGTTGAGGGTATTTTTCCAAGATATGTTATGTGTACATTTTTAATAAAGTAAGGATTGTATAATGCAGTATTTATTTCAAGCCCAGGTATTAAGTTTTTTTCTTTCCTGTAAAAATGCCTTAAAATTTTGTAGTCTTTTTCGTATTTTTCCGGGGTTGAATGGCATAATATTACTCCGCCGCTCATACTGCATTCTTTTAAGCGCTCCTGTAAAATGTCCGGTTCTACAAAGTTATGCTCTTCTTCAGGCATTTTCCCGTTCTTCTCGTAATAATTTTTTTTCCAGCCGTCATTCTCCGCGTGGAGGTGAATATCTGCTTTTATGAAATCCATTTTGTGAAGAATTTGAGAATAATCATCATTTATTAAATTTGGTTTTTATTAATGAGTGGTAACTTCCAAATTTCCTGACAATTTTCTTGTAAAGAATACTAATGGTTTTGTGGAAGCGGGCAATAATTTGCTTGCGTCTGCAATTTATGACAGGAAAGGTATTGATGCGAACAGGAATGGTTTATTGGATGATGCTGAAGCACTGCACAAGAAAGCTTTGCAGGTTAGTCATGATAATTCGTGCGCTTTTAACAATCCTGGCGTTGTGAGGAAGGAGAAGAAGTGCGTGGTGAGCGCGGAGTATTATTTCAGGAAGTCTTTGGAGTTTTATCCTGAATGTGTTGTCAGTGTAGGAAATTTGAAGAAGATTTTATAATTATTATTCCATTGCTTCGAATAAGTTTTTGTATTTTTCGTGGATTATGTTCACGTCGAATTGCCAGAATTTCTTCAGGATTTCTTCTTTTTCTGATTCTGTGAAGTAGTCCATTACTGGCACGAAGAATTCATTGTCCTCTTTCTTTATGTGCTCTTTGTAAACGTATACTATATCCTTTAATCCTGATACTATGTTCGGGAAGTGTGCTTGGCTTCCTTTTTTGAAGTATTCATCTGCTGCATTCATTAAAGTCCTGACTATTTGCCTGCCTTTTTCATGCTCTTTCAATAATATGTTCATCATTTCTGCGTGCTGTTTGCTGATTTTTTTCTTCTGCAGTGCTTTGAACAGGATGTTTTCTTCCTTGCCGTGGTGTGATATGTCAATGTAATCTATGAAGAAGTCGGCGATTAAGTTCACGAATTCATCGTTTGCTTTGCCTGATTCTTCCATTCTCTGGATTTCTTTTTCAACAACGCTGAATGCTGTCCTGATTAATTCATGCTCTGTCATTAAAGGAGTGTATGGTTCCATTAGTAATAAAATGTGTGCAGGGAGTTATAAAATTTGCGGGCTTATTGGATTAAGCCAGTGCATCGCCAGTTAACAGTTGCACTATTGTCTTCAACGCTTACCACGCATGCTGGACTGCATCCTTCCGCGTCAATTACTGACATGTCAATCCACCATGTTCCTGTAACATTATTGCAGTTGTAAATCTGGGTGAGTGTTCCTTCATCTGCGCATTCGCTGTTTGCTGCGATTTGTATTGCGTCTAATAATTTCATGCTTGCTCCTTCGGGTGAAGTGCATACATCGTTCAGTGAGTATTCTGTCTGTGTGCATCCTGCGAGGAATATTACAAGCAATGCCGCAAATATTTTCTTCATAATAATTGTAAATTTCCTGCAATTTTTTAAATATTGCTTTTTATGCGCTAATCGCTTAATTTATAATTAATCAATTCTTCAATTTTTTTTGTAATGAGGGCTTCGCATTATTTGATTATTTTTTCAGCAGTGTTAATTCTCGGGTGCGTTATTCCTGAAACTGGCAGCAGTAACGTGTTTCAGGCAGGGGATTTCAAAGTGGATTACCCTGCTGGCTGGATTGTGGGCATTGGTGATAATGTTTACACTTTCATTTCAGGCAATAATGATTCAAGAGTTGTTGTTCAGCGCTTTGACTCAAACCTTTTCAGCAATATTGAATCATTGGGCGAATACTTATTGGCTGATGACTTTGTTGTTTTTGTGAATACAACTCTTGGCGGCGTTGATGCAGTAATCGGGAGCATTAGTGGAGCGGAAGCAGTTGTTGTCTTGCATGAGGATAATTATTACAGCATTTTGATGAACGGCAATGGCTCTTTTTTTGCTTTGTTCAAGAGCAGTTTTGCATTCCAGCCTTACACTGCAATGGACAAGTATGGTTTCATACCTTGCAGTGCTGTGAGTTCATGCCCTGAAAATTATGAGTGCTACAAGTTTGAAGAAAAGGATTATCCTGTGTGCTGGGAAGGCAGTGCGTGCGATTACTGCAGCAGTGACGAGTGCAGTATTGCAGAATCTTATCCAATGCAGGTATTCTGCAGCTGAAAAGCCATTAATAATAAATTTTTTAATCCTGAAATGTTTACAAAAATTATTATGGGAGATTTGCCTTTGAGTATTGCTATTTCTGCTTTAATTAAGGATAATAAGATTTTATTGATTAAGCGGAAGAAGGGTGATTATGTCGGGTTATTGGGTTTGCCTGGCGGTAAGATTGAGAAGGGTGAGCACGTTGGCGAGGCTGCTGTGAGGGAGATTCTTGAGGAGTCGGGTATTGCGTGCGAGTTCCGGAACCATTTGGGTTTCGTGTCTGAGCATTTGGTTGAGAACGGCGAAGTTTCAAACCATTTTCTGCTTCACGTGTGCGAGTTAGAGCCTAAGAGTGCTGAGATTACTGCCGGATCTGAAGGTTCAGTTGCGTGGTTTGACCTTGGCAAGATTGAGGAGTGGAAAAGCCTGCTTATTCCGAGCGATTATTTGATGATTAAGAAATTAGTATTGAATCATGAGAAGAATTATTATGACTGTGTCATAGTGAAGAATGATGCTGATTATGAAATTAAGAAATTTGAATAATCATCAGCAAGTTTAATAAATTCTGCAGGCAATTATTATTTTTTATGAAGAAGGTTATTCTTCCGGGATTATTGGCTGGGCTTGTTATGCTAGCGATTAGTATGGGGGTCAGCATGATTATGAACGTGCTTGTTCCTTCATTGCAGTCTGAGTATAATAATGCTGACTTGTTCAGGCCCTGGAGCGACCCAATAATGAGTTTGTACTACGCGTACCCTTTTGTTCTGGGCATTGCATTGGCGTGGTTTTGGGATAAGACGAAATCAGTGTTCAAGGATAAGAGTGCGTGCAGGCGTGGTGCGAAATTTGGACTGGCTTACTGGGTTGCGGCAACGATTCCTGGAATGCTGGTGTCTTACAGCAGTTTTCAGGTTTCATTACTAATGATTACTGTGTGGGCTGTTTCAGGATTGATTAATGCAGTAACTGCTGGCGCAATATTTGCCAAAATGAACAAGTAAATTCTTTACTTTTTTTTTATTTTATTTTTTACACACTTTCGGTTTTGTCGAATAGTACTGCGCCGGATGTTAGTAATGTTGCTGACACTATTGTTAATATTATTATGTCTGTTATTGGGTTGAATATTGATGCGCCTATTACTATTCCTCTTAAAGCGTCTATTCCGTAAGTTAGCGGTGTCAAGTATGACAATAATTGTATTATTCCAGGCAGGTTATTGACTGGGTAGAATGCTCCTGACAGGAATACCATTGGCATCATTACTAAGCTCATTATTGAGCCGAATCCCTGCATGTCTTTTATTACTGAAGTGAGTAATAATCCTAATCCTACGTAACTTACTGATATTAGTATCATCACCAGGAAGAACAATAATAATGCCTGGATTGTGCTGATTTGGAATCCTAAGAATATGCTTATTACTGCTATTAGTAATCCCTGTATTATTGAGGTTGTCACGTTTCCTGCGACTCTTCCGAGCACTATTGAGTACCTGCTCACTGGCGCTATCATTATTTCTTTCAGGAATCCGAATTCCCTGTCCCATAATATTGATAATCCTGCCATTAGTGATGATGTCATTATTCCCATTCCTATTATTCCGGGTATGAGAAATGATAAGTAATCAGTTCCGTTGCCTAATCCTGGTATGTTCAAGTTTCTGAATCCGAATCCCATTGCAACTAAGAATAAGAACGGCATTGTGAGCGAGGATATTATGCGGCTTTTGGCTCTGACGTATCTTTTCATCTCCCTCAGCCATAAAACGTAAACTGCTGTGAAATTAACCATGCATAGCCCTCCTTCTCATGCGCTCCTTTTGAGGATTATTTTCTTCGGTTTCCCTTATTGTTTTACCTGTGAAGTGCAAAAATACGTCTTCAAGGCTTGGTTTTCTTAAATTGACTGTGTTAACTTTTATTTTGCACTTATTTGCTAGGTCTATTATTCTTGGAATTTTGTCTTCCCCGTTCTTCACTGTTAGATTAACAACGTTGTCATGGTGCTGGTATTTTTTTATCCATTGCTTGTTTGCGCATTTTCTCATGAACTCCTCCGCATCGCCTTTTATTTCAATTGTTATAACGTCGCCTTTAAGCAAATTTTTCAGTTCTGCTGAGGTTCCTTCAACTATTATTTTTCCCTTGTCTATTATGCTTATCCTGTTGCATAAATAGTCTGCCTCTTCCATGTAATGCGTTGTGAGTATGATTGACATTTTTTCTTTATGGTTTAATTCCTTAATGTATTCCCAGATTCTTCTGCGGGTTTGCGCGTCCAATCCAAGCGTTGGCTCGTCGAGGAATAATACTTTTGGCTTGTGGATTAGTCCCCTT
>PEWF01000032.1:0-8479 GCA_002779595.1 archaeon CG07_land_8_20_14_0_80_38_8
TCAGTAGTGATGTCGGTATTCTTGATTGCAAGTTTTTTATTAATCAGCATAATCAGCAATGACATAATTATAAGCATTATTATGAGCTTAATATTCTCATTAATTATAGGCGTCGGAGTCCTCACCTTCTTCTACTTAAACCCTTCAAACATTGTTCAGGAGCGGGCCAAAAAGATTGACAACGCACTGCACTTCGCAACCCTGTACATGGCAACGCTTGCAACTACTGGCACTCCGCCGTTCCTCATTTTTGAAGTGCTAAGCGATTTCAAGGAATTCGGGGAAGTCAGCAAAGTCGCATTAAGAATCACGGAAGACGTCCAATTATTCGGGTACGATTTGCCCGAAAGCCTTGCAAGGCATGCTGAAATAGTGCCGAGCAATAATTTAAGCGAATTATTATGGGGCATAAGGGCCACAATATTGTCAGGAGGGGACTTGAACAGTTTCCTGCACGAGAAAAGCAAAACATTCACCAACATGTTCAGAAGACGATTGGAAGAATACGTGCAGACAATGAGCCTGTTCATGGAAATGTACATAACAGTAGTAATAGTGGGAACAGTATTAGTCATAGTGCTGTCAACAATTATGGGAATGATGGGAGGGATGCAGGGCCAGGTTCAGTTGCTGCAGACACTATTTATAGGATTAGGAGTGCCGTTCGTCACCACTGCATTCATAATTGTGTTTAAAACAATAAGTCCTACAGCGGTATAAAATTATGAAAGTAAGCACCAAGGAATGGATAATGGTTGGAAGCGCAGGAGCGAGCCTGTTAGCAATACTAATAGGATTATTATTCTTTGAATTAACATCTGTTAACTTGTCATACTTGACAGTAATAGTTGTAGGATTATTCCTTTTCCCATTCTCAGGATACGATTACTGGCAGCAGAACAAGATTAAAAAAATGGAAGACCAGTTCCCAATCTTTTTGAAGGACTTGGCAGACAGTTTAAGAGCAGGTGTGACAATGAGCGAAGCAGTCAGGACAGCCTCCAACAGTGATTACCACGAATTAAACAGTGAAATCCGAAGAATGAGCAATGAAATGAGTTGGGGAGTAGCTTTTGAACAGTCAGTGAACGAATTCATGGTAAGAATTAAGGATTCATCATTAATCAGCAGGGGATTAGCAATATTATTGCAGGCCTATAAGAGCGGCGGCGACATAAGCCCAATCATGACAAGCGTGGCAGACTCAACAATATTACTGCAAAACGTTGAAAAAGACCAAGAAAGCAGCATGACAGAGCAGACAGCAGTTATTTACATCATCCAATTCGTATTCGTAATCATTGTAATCATTTTATTCAAAGTATTACTACCGGTTATTAATTCAGGAGGATTCGGCGGCGAATTCATAGGCGCGCAGTCAGGGAATATTGACATGCAGTATTACAAGGGATTCTTCTTTATCACAATGGCAATACAATGCGTGTGCAACGGATTAGTTGCAGGAGTCACAAAGAACGGGAGTTTAACATCAGGAGTGAAGCACGTTGCAATAATGTTCTCAGTATCGCTAGTATTATTTTCTTTATTCATACTTCCAAGCATTTTGTCAGTGACAGCAGTAAGCGAGAAGTACAGCGTGGCAGTCGGCGAAACGTTCAACATTTTCGGAACAGTCAGTTACGACAGTGATGCAGTAATAAACGAGAAAGTGGAAGCAGTGCTCGGCAATAACACATTTTCAGGCTACACTGACGCGTCAGGAGATTACAGCATAACAGTAACAGCGCCTGACATACGGGGAATAAATGACGGAATAGTGAGGGTAACGCATGATGAACAAACAGGGGAAGCAACGTTCACTTACAGTGTCAGGTAAGAAAGCTCAGGTAATGAGTGTGGATTTAGTATTATCCTACTTCTTATTTGCAATGTTCATATTATACATGTCAAGTTTCATAATAAACATAAGCAACCCTTTCTCGTCATACGTGAAATATGAAATAATGTACAAAGATTCTGAAGCATTAAGGCAGGAATTCATAACAAGCGACGTTTCCAGAGAATACCTGAACCTTGTCTGCAACACGAGCTACGCGAACGTGGTAAGCACAAGGGCAAGCTACGAAGCGGAAGGAATTAAAATGCCTGGATTTGACGAAGACGTTAATTCGTCAAAATCAGGAATCCAGCTGAAACGCGAAAATAATGATTTAATCCTTTACTTCAACACTAATACTACAACGAATATCAGCTTCGTATTCGTAACAAGCGACACAATCAGTGTATCAAACCAAAGCACTGAAATATATGATTCCTACAACAAAACTATTACTTCAAGGGGTTCAACAATAAGCATTAACGTGAATAACAGTTACGAAGACGCTGACACTTACATTATAAATGTTAATGCTACGTGCTTATTTTTCGTAAGCTACTTGGGAGACATGGAGGAAGCGTACTTAGGCACGACTCCGCTAAAATATTCATGCGGTGACGAGCGGGGGCTGGCAAAGAAGAGCTACTTCTCGTCTTACGCAGTGCTGGAAGAATCAGACATGATAGTATCTTACGGCGTTGAGGTGTGGTGGGAATGAACAGGAAAAGTTTTGTCCGAAGCCTGGAAGCAGTGCTTGCAATATTATTATTCATGAGTTTTTACAGCGCTGCAACGCAGAACTTGTCGCCAACGCTTCCAAGAGCCAACCCAGTAATTATGAATGAAGGATTACTGGACGCTTTAGAGCAGACAGGAGTGCTGGAATCATTATTGAACACTTACTCACTGAACGAATTAAATTCAATACTGAAATATTCCCTGCCACCAACGCAGGCATTCACAATAGAACTTGATTACTTTGAGCCTTTAATAGTGAAAAATGATGAAAATTATGAAGTCACAAAAAATGTTAGCTTCATACGCCCATTTCCTGACACGACTAATCTGTACAGCGTGCAAATTTACAACAATAATGATTCAAGACTGCCGTTGCAAATAGTGAATAATTATTATAAAGTCAGCATTACAGCACAAGCCAGCCAGGAATTATTCAACAACACAATCACATTAGACAATATTCACTTGACAACTAATCTGGATGAAAGAATAAACACAACCAGTATGAGGGCTTACGTTAATAATGAAAGGACAAGCATGAACTTGGACTCAATAGTTTACAATGAAAATTATTATGACGCTAACGCGTCAATAACCCTGACAGTGCCTGAAGCGAAAAGCGACGAATTAATAGTTATCGCAATCTTTTACGCCACTAATGAATCCAGCGAAATAATAAGTTATCCTTCACTAAGCGCTGGAATCGTGCCGACTTATTCTGCAGCAAGTGCAGAGAAAAGCAGGATGAGCGAGGTCAGGTTCACCATCACACTAAACCCTAATGAGGAAAGATTAACAAAATTATATTACGAATTAAACACTGAATCTTCAAGAACGTTTGACAATTTGACAATTAACAACACCAACATAGTAATTGCCACAAGGGATGAATATTACGAGTCAACCCAGCCGTCAAGTTTAAACCAGCCCAGCACCACGTTCCTTGTGAGCAAAGTAATCAATTCCGAAGACGTTACTGGACTAATGAATTTAAGGGTGTGGAATTATGAATAAAAAAGGACAATTTTTCATCATATCAACAGTGGTAATGGCAATTGCGTTAACAACAATAATTGGATTATTAACCATTCCACTGCAGTTAACCACTACGAGTTTAACCAGCCAGACAAGGGATTTGAATGATATGAGGACAGCAGTTAATAACCTGAAAACATTAACAAATTCACTGTATAATTACTGGCCAGCAGAGCAGACAATGATGACTGAATTCACTGCAAAAGATTACAATGATTATGACGCGTTGAACAATAATTTCATAATAAGATTAGGCATTGACGATTACGCAGTAGACAACAGTTTCGCACTGTACAGTAATGGGAGAATAATCCTGGCAACTTTCTCGCAGAACAGTAACGGAACACTAATCATCAGCTTCAAAGACACAATACTAAAAGGCGAAGAGAAAGAATACCGCGTCTTCTACAGCGTGATGACAGATTCGCAAAGAGCATTGACGAATAGTGCTGAAAACTCGAATTATGAAGATAACGCGACGCACGTGAAATACGAATCGCCAAATTATTTAGTATTAATGAACAAAACCACTGGATTAATAACTGATTTGAAGATTAAAGGTTACAGTAATGACTTAATCACTTACATGGGTGCAAGAGTTACGAACGCCACAGACTACACTCAGGATGGAATGGCAGCCGAAGTGGCAGTCCTGAAATACTCAAATAACGTGTTATTAGTCAACTCGTCAGGCAGGATAAACAATACTTATGTCACGCAATTATACTCATTCCACCCTGACATTATAAGCGTTAACCAGGAATATGAAATATTAACCTTTGGATTGTACAATTTAAGTTACGTAATAAACGCGACAACTGAACTTGACTCATTAGCGTACCAGGACACAATCATTGCAGGTATAATCCAGCCTGCAGAGGCAAGTTTCGGCTCTGACAAGTATTACACAGTTTTCAGAAACAATAATACAGGTTTTGGAATATTATACTCGCAGGAATCAACAACGTCAGTAATAACAGGAACAGGAACTGACACGCGAGTGCAGTTAACAAATAATGATTACTCCACAACGGGCATAGTAAGGCAGGAAATAATAATAGTCCCGTACTATAACGGCTATAATTACTCAATCACTGCAGGCAAAAATTTTGCCAACAATCCAGCAGTAGCCTACAATTACACTAAGAATGAATACCTGAAAACAGTATGGCAGCAGTTTGACAACTTCCTGAAATCATCACTTAACAGTTTTGATTTCGTAACCAGCCAAAACAATACCCTAAACCCTCAGATAATAATCGGAAAAAATAATAATCCCTCCAGCATACCTTTCGAGTGCAATACTCTCAGTTTTTACAACAAGGATTTGAACACGCTGGAAATAACCAATAATAATGGTTTAACCGCTCCTTACGGAATCACAACCCAAAATTACCATAATATTTCATACCTGGGATTCAACACGGTCAATAATGCAGGAGAAGGAATCGCAAGCACTAATTATTCACTAATGAATCCTTACGGCAACGATTTCACAATAACAGTCTCATTCAACAGCGAAACAGTTGATGACGCCATTGCAGCAACAGTTTACGCGCCGAACAATACAATAGTTAATATTACAACAATAATTCCTGCAAACCCTGAAAATTGGGAAACAAGGGAAGTATTAGTCTCTGGTTTTAACGTTTCAGGGGTTTACACGCTAAACTTGGCAGGCGATAACAGCGTATTCACAGCCTCAACCACTTTGCCGTTAATCAGCGCAAAAGCCCCGCTAATCATAAACGCGACACTAACTCAGCAAATATACTTTGAATTAGGCAAAACTGAAACCTTAACCACTACAGACATAAATTCTAATGCCCCGCGCATAACCATAAACAATACGGACAGAACAATCATTAACAATACAGGCTCATTCACTAATGCAATAAACCACACCTATTACACCAACACTCCCTATTATTTATTGATGACTCCCGGAGTGATGAAAATAAGCGCTGACCTGAACTTGGGATTAAAAAATTATTACTTATCGCCGGAGAATGACGTGACGTACGTGATAAGCGACAGAGTGTTAGGCAAGAATTATTACTACTTAAACTCGTCAGACAGCACGACAATAAAAACAGTCCAGTACTCCAATATGTCATATTCTGACTCATTAAAAGAATTGAACAACAGCTTATACTCATGGGATTTTGATGATGAGGAATTCACGCTTGCAGGCTCAGATAACTGGTTCCATGGCGGAGACTTTTACGCGTGCACAGGCACTTACGCAGCGTGCACCACTGAAACCACGAGCTTCACCTATAATTCATTAATTGAGAACACGACATTGTTCAAATCAGCGCTCTTCACCTCTAATGTTATAACTCCAATAATTACGATGAACAATAATACTGACCTGTTCAAACTCAAATTAGTCAATAACGCGGATGATGACTACACTTTCGGCTTGGAAATGAGGGTGAACGGCAACAATGACGAATACTACAAGACGAGCTTTAACAAAGAAGGCGCGCTCACGGGCACTGAATTCTTCCACTACTCCAATCTTACAAGCAGTGAGTGGAATTACATAGCAAAGAATGACTCCAATAACGTGCTAGGATTATTCTTCCAGAGCAATGACTTAAAGCAGGCAAATAATGTATTAATCATAAATGATGATTATTTAAGAATCGGCTTAAACAAGTACGGCGACAAAATATTATATTTTTACTTAGGGAATGACTGGAATGATTTGGACAAAATATTGTCAGAATTAAATAATAAACCATTATGCTATGATGAACTGATTAATTACTACTTCAATTACAACAGCGAGAATGCGGAAGGAAGCGGATACATAATAGGCTAAGCATTCAACCACAACTTGTAATAAGGGGCGTACTCAACCAATGCCTTACTCCTAGAGCAGTGAGTTAAACTGCCAATCTCTGCAGCCAAAGTTTTCAGCTCATTCCTTGACTTAACGCTTTTGACCATCTTGCCAATCTTCACAGGCACCTGAAACCTTGAAAATTTCCTGTACATGTCATCCTTTGACAAGCCCACGCCAATAGTGAACAATAATTTCGCGTAATACATTAAGCGCCAGTGCATCCGCTTGTTAATCCTTCCCATGAAAACGTCAGCCCTGCTAATCCAGTCATACGCTTCCCTGATTTCATGAGGCTTCTCATACTCAACAATAATATTCTCAGCAACCCACAATAATACATCCTTTAACTCCAAATCACTGAAATCATCCAATGCTTTAATCAAAGAGTCAATATTCCTGCTTTTGAAAATTATTTTCAGAACTTCAAAAATGTTAACCCTTTTCTGCCGCTCGTACAATTCAACAACTTCCTCATCACTTTCCAGATTCTGCAAATCATTCAAAGCGCTTCTAACATCACCCTGCGCCATGCTTGCCAGTTTCTTCAAGGACTGGGCTGACAAGTTAATAGCTTCCTTCGCAGCAACGAATTTAAGGAGATTATAAATGCTCCAGTAACTCCTGCGCTTCACGTTCACTACTTTCACGTTAGCCTTAATGCTCTTAATTTTCGCATTATAAGCGTTATTAGCAGTCATAATTATAGGAAAACTAGTATTCTTCACAATATTGTTAATCTCCTTTACCCCTCCCCTGTCAGAATTGCCGTGCAAGCCGTCAACTTCATCAATGAGGATAATTTTCGGCTTGCCAAGAAGTGTTGCCTGTTTGCTCGCGCTGCCGATTATAGTCCTCACGTTCTCAGCGTTGCGCTTATCGCTCGCATTTACTTCAACAACTTCGTAGCCTTTAGTTTTTGCAATAGCGTAAACGCTGCAAGTTTTCCCGCCCCCCTCAGGGCCCACTAATAGTAATGCTTTCTTCTTCTCCTTCCTGAAATTGTCCAAAAATTCAACAATTTTGTTCACAGTTTCCCCTAATCCAACCAAAGCATTAATATTCTCGGGAAAATACTTGTCAACAAAATTCATAAACATTTCATTCAATCTTGAAAAACTGAGCCAATAAACTCTCCAATTGCACAAATTCATCACTGCCTTCAACAATCCGGAACTCGAACTCCCCAACCAAGCCTATAAGTCTAATCTTCGTCTTCGCGCTAATATTATCCAAAGTAATAATTTCCTTCTGAATCTGCTTAATCACATCCAAACCGCTCATGCCGTGGGATATGATAGTGTCAAACAATAAATCCCTTGCCTTCACAAAGTCGCCCTTAACTGCTAATTCCAGGCACTCCCTTATCTCCTTCGGGTGAGCCATGCTTGCAACCTCGTAAACTAATTCATTAGTGACTTTATCACCCAATACGCTGCTTGACTGCAGGACGTTAATGGCTTTCCTTAAGTCGCCTTTGCTGATTTCAAAAATTTCAGCCAAGACTTTGTCTGACACGTTAACGTTCTCCTTATCACTGATTATGCGCAAATGCTTCAGCACGTCATCCTTTTTCAATGATTCAAACCTGAACAAAACGCACCTTGACTGTATTGGGTCTATGATTTTGCTTGGATAATTGCAGTCAAGTATGAAGCGGCAGCTGTTAGTGTATTTCTCCATAGTCCTCCTTAACGCCTGCTGCGCGTCCTTGGTTAACGCGTCACTCTCGCCGAGGAATATAATCTTGAAAGGCGCCTTCCCCAATGCCCTGCTTCGCGCGAAATCCTTGACTTTAACCCTTACAGTGTCAATGCCCCTCTCATCACTTGCATTCAATTCCAGAAAATTCTGCTTCATATTGTCGCCGTACAAGTCATTAGCTAATGCCAGAGCGCAAGTTGTCTTCCCTGTTCCTGCAGGGCCTGCGAATAATAAGTGGGGCATGCCTTCATTCTTCGTGAACGCCACCAATCTTTTTACAATATTTTCCTGGCCAACCACGTCCTTTAACGTTC
>PEWF01000032.1:8538-9263 GCA_002779595.1 archaeon CG07_land_8_20_14_0_80_38_8
ACTTAAAAACATTGCTTCCAATATTCTCGTAATCAATAAGTTTTTTAACTAGTGGATTTTTACCCCACAATTATGAGCAAGGAAGAAATTGTAAAACATTTAGAACAAAAAATGCAAGACCTTCTTAATCCTGATAAAATGCGTGAAGAATATGAATCTTTAAGAGCCAATTCAAAACAATTATACGAATTGTTGGTTTCAGAATAATTCACTGTTGACGATATTGTTGCAGAATCATACGCGACATCCTTCACCCCCCTCTTCTGAAATTGTTTTCGGCGGACACTCCCCAAGTTATAATGGAGGTTTTGTTTCAGGAACAATAATGAACGTTACGCCAAAAAATAGTAATATTCCGGTTAAAACCCTTAATTTTAAAGGATTCTCAGCAGCACAAACAGGGAATTTAATACTTGCAAAGATACCGAAGTATGAATCCAGAAAAGCCAGAAATGCCTTAAACAAAACTACTTCATTCTACTTTGACAGGGAATTAATTAAAGATGAATCAGCAATTGAAATAATAATATTATCCTCAGATGAGAAAGTGTTAAGAACTGAAAGGGCAGTGGATTATGAAATGTTCGTAAAAAAATAAAGTTTTTAAAGCCAAATTTTTTCTGTTTAATCCTATGATTGAAGAATTAACAGACTTGTTCAGGAAAAGCGATATTCAGATAAAAGTAATGAATATTACAGGCAAAAAGCCGGAAAACGTTAAATTA
>PEWF01000099.1 GCA_002779595.1 archaeon CG07_land_8_20_14_0_80_38_8
TTCGTCTTTCATCCCTTCGTTTTATACGGCAAGTTTTTCCTAACGCTGTTATTAAGTCGAAATATGGCACTATGGAATCTGCTGGCATTGCATATCAATGTCGATATCTTGATCGTAATCATTACCATCCCTTTCATAATCGTTTTGTCGAGATCGTCGATACAAACAGTAATCAATCATTGTCATCAGGCAAGAAGGGATTAATTGTGGTTACTACCCTCAATCCTCGGCTTATTCCTTTGATTAGGTTCTCTACGGGAGATATCGGTTGGTTGTTTAAAAAATCCTGTCCTTGCGGCGAAAAACAAATTTTAAAAATTGGAGGGAGGCTACAAGATATGGTCATTAGTGCTTCTGTTCATTTTTCTCTTGATCAGATAGAATCGATAATCAGTAGTTTCTCGGAATTAAATCCTCCTGTAGTATTTCAAATTGAAATAACCAATCCACAGGGAATTGACGAAATTATTCTTCGTATTGAGACTCCTAAAGTTACTCGCCGATTAAAAAAAGAGGTTCTTAAAAAGCTTTATCAAGAAATAACTGATATTCCAGAGGCGCTATTTTCCGGGAAAATACTTAGGTTTGAAATAGATTTTGTTGCCATTGGTTCTATATCCCGCATACCGTCAACAGGTAAAATAAAAAAAATTGTAGATTTAAGAAAGTAAGACAAATAAATTATGAACAATTATAAACCTTTAAAATTTCAAAAGGATTCCGAAAACAGACCATTATCTATACCCTTTGTTTTTTTGATTGTTACTGGGAGATGTAATAGCCGATGTATCACCTGCGGCTATTGGCGCAATCGTCCTAAAAAAGAAATTCTCACGAAAGAGAGAATCTATTCTCTAATCTCTACTCTCAACAAATATCACTTGGAAACAATTATTTTTACAGGAGGAGAGCCACTTTTGAGATCAGATCTAATTGAAATTGCCTCAAAATTAAAAAAGGGGTTCTCACACTTAACTCTTCGCTTATTAACAAATGGCATTCTTCTGGAAAAACATGTGGACGTTATAAGCAAAATATTCGATGTAGTCGCTGTATCATTCGATTCTGCCAATAGAAAAACATATCAAAGAATTAGGGGTGCGGATGCGTTTCAACAAGTAACTAAGGGAATTAGCAGGTTAAGGGTACTCAATCACAAAATAGAAATTAGGTTGAGAACAGTAATTCAAAAAGAAAACTTCCGCGAGATTCCCCAAATAATAAGCCTTGGACGAAAACTGGGAGCCAACAAAATTTCCTTTATTCCGGCCGAGATGGTCTCAGGTATTTCGTTTGGAAGGTCCGAAGAAATGCAAAATCAAAATAGAGTAATTCTCTCTCTCGAGGAATTAGCTAAGTATAAAGAAATACTTAAATCGATACTTGAGACACAAAAACAGAATCTTAAAAGTGGTTTTTTAGTAGAACAGGGTCATGACCTAATAGGGGCCTACGATTATTATGCTTCCTTTTACGGACTGAAAAAACCTGTTTATCCGAAATGTAATTCTGGATGGACCGCTATAGTTGTCGATTTTCAAGGAGACGTTCGGCCCTGCTTCTTTTACAAAAGTATAGGAAACATCGCAAAAGCTTCCCTAGAAGAAATACTCCATTCAGATAAAATGGTCGATTTTAAATCAAAGATAATAAACCACAGGTTTAAATATTGTCAAAAGTGTACCTGCCCCTTTTTCTATGGAAAATAACAAAACCTTAATCAAGACGATGAATATTTCTAAAAAGTTTAGCCTGAGAAACTTTCGAGAACAGATGGCCTTTTACGGGATAAATCTGTGCAACGCAGAAGAAGAAAGAGTTTACTTAGAAACAGTTAGTGATTTGGAAGAGCGAGCACTTGAGGCTTTAAATAATATCGGCGAAATAAAACAAAGATTAAACCAGTTTAAGCAACATTTCAATGACTTTATAAGCGAGATCAAAAAAAGAAAGCTGTATCTGAATAAAATGCTGATTGATGATCAGCAAAAAGACAACATAATGGCCACATGAAAGATAAACTATTTTTCTAAAAAACTGGAAGAATTATTATTCCAAGACAAACTCTCAGAACAAATGGTAATAAATAATGTTCTAGTTAATAGCTTTGAAGAGGAATTACAGGATTTTTATGATATCTATCGTTATTTATTAAGTTTTCTAGCCTCAACCTCAACTAGATTAGAATGGCAGTCAGTGAGCTTTGAAAGCTCCAAAAGGCCA
>PEWF01000066.1 GCA_002779595.1 archaeon CG07_land_8_20_14_0_80_38_8
TTCCTGAAAAAGATTTGGAAAAAATAATGAAGATTAAAAAGAAAGAACTTCACCCGTTAATCAGCAAATTAAAAAAGAAGCATAAAATCAGCACAAAAACCTTGTTTTACATGAAAGAGTACGGCCCGCACAGCAACATTTTCGGAACAATAATGAAGGAAAGCCTGAAAGTATTAATTATAGATTCAATTATCAGCTCTTTCGGGGGCTTGGCGCTGGAAAACGTGAAGGATTTGCTTATTTCAATAACTCCTTTGATAATTTTACTGCCGACTTTGAATGACATGATTGGGAATTACGGGACTATAATCTCTTCAAGGTTTTCAACAATGCTCCATGAGGGGTGCATAAAGGGAAAGTGCCTGAAGAATAAGGATTTGAAAAAATTATTAGTCCAGATTTTCATCATTGCCATAATCACTGCATTAATTAGTTCAACACTCTCATTAACAATATCCTATTTTTCAGGATTCCAGCCGAGCACGTCAATGATTATTAAAATAATCGGCATCGCACTTATTAATACAATACTTTTAATGACTCTTGTCAGTTTAAGTTCAATAACTTTAGGTTTATATTTTTACAGGAAAGGTGAGGACCCGAGCAATTTGTTAATACCTATAACCACATCAGTGGCGGACTTGGGCAATATGATAATATTAACGCTGCTCATATTAGTATTCTTTTAATTCCATCCTTCATTCCCGTAATAGTAAATGTTTTCCACGCGGTTAAAAACGCAGTCATCATCACTTGTTAATAAATTGCAGTAATTGTAAGGGTAGCAGTTGTTAAAATTGCTCTGGCAGAAAGTAACGTATGAAGTAATGCAGGAATTTTTCTTTGAAGCGTCGCTTATTTTCAGGCAGTAATCGACTTCGTTAAACCAGTAGCCGAGAGTGTATAAGCAGTTGTCCTCGCTTGCCGCATCCCTGCAATAATTAGTATCACCAACATAATATGCCATGTTTGCAAGGCACCAGTCGCGCGAAACTCCTGTCTTGTCATAACAGTAAGTCAGATTGTTCAGGAGCATTGCATTGCAGTCATCAACCATGAAGCTCGGCAGAGTGCTGCAATTAGCAACGTTTGAATTCGTTATATGGTAAACGTAGCATGCGCGTATTGTCTGGTATGAAACTATGTTCTGGTTGTAAGTGTAATCACTGCATTCAGAAAGGCTGGTTTTAAAAGTAGTATAAGAAATATAATTAGAGCTGTCCATGCAGTTTTCTCTTGTGCTGTTGTCAATTATGTCAGTGCAGTAGCTTATTACTTTGTTCAGTAGTGCTAATTCGTAAAGCCTCGTATCAACCAAATCATAACAATTGCTCCTGTTTGCAGGGACTAAAATATCACAATAATCAGTGTCCAGCAAGACTTCAGCTTTGCACGAATTCCTTATGAAAGAATCCTCTGCCAAATCGCATGCAGTTAAATTATTGCGTGTGACTGCATAATAAGATATGCATTCATCAACTCTTGATGATAATGAATTGCAGTAACTTACATCATTATACACTAAACTGTCGCACTTGGACAATAATATTCCTGCAGTAATGTTAGTGCAGGGGTTTACAAAAGTGCAGGTTTTTGAATCAATTGGCTTATTCACGTTAGTGCTGCAGAATTTTTTGTCATAACAGTACCTTGTCTGGTTGCTGTTCGTGTTGCACCCGCTCCATTCCCCGCAAACCCAGTCAGTAACGCATGGAGTTGTGCAGTTCTGGAACTCTGATAAAACTGATGTGGAATTTGCTGTGCAGTTATAACTTGTCTGAATCCTTGACTGCATGCCAGAATTATTGCATTCTGTCCAGTTAGAGTATGTAATAGTGTCGCTGCACGTTTCTTCATCATTACTAGTGTCTGATGTGCATCCTGACACGAATAATGCAATTATTATTGCAGCAATTAACCATTTGTTCACAAGATAAAAATAAATTATTAGTCTAATTTAAAACTTACTGCTGAACAATAGTATTGGATTAAACTGGTTTTATTTCAAGATTGTCAAATGACTGCCCTTCAATGCCGTAACTATTGTAATATAATGCTATCCATTTGCGTTCTTCCCCGCTGTAAGTTCCTGCAGTGTCAACATAACTTGCCATTTCAGCACTGTTAGCGTAAGCAGTGAAAGTGTTGCCTTGCACAACAATTTTTAAGTGAACATTGCCCTGCGTGCCTGATATTGTAGTGTGCGGGTTTATATCATAGCCCCATGAACCCTGCATTGCTGGGGAGTAGGAAATCCAGTAAGCATCACCGTCTGCTAATTTTACGCCGTATGACGTTATGACTGGCCTGTAAATGAACACCATGCCTGATGGTGAGCCGTAATAATCAAGAGTTGCGCCGTCGCCTCTTACTAATATTCCGCCGTCGCCCGCGTGATTAAAATCAACTTCAATAATGTAATCTGTTGCATTTACTTTCCTGCTTAAGAAACCGCCTAATTCTGATTCTGCAACGCCGTCCTCAAACACCCAAGTAGTATTGCCTGAGAAAATTGTTCCTTCAAAATATTGCCTGCTGCTTGCAGTGCTGAAATCCTCCTCAAAAGGAGGAGTTACTGTATAATATTTTATGACACAAATTTCATTTAAGCATTCATAATCTTCAGAACAGTCTGAATCAATTTCGCAGGTAGTAGTTGCTGCTGATAATGACTGGCTCGTATTATCATCATTGTTTAACTGCGATTCAGTGCAGCCGGGAATTAGTGCAACACTGACAAGCATTAAGGAGATAATAATTTTTGAACCCATTATTAAAACCAGAATAATTATCTCTTATTTTAAATAATTAACTTATTAATAATAAAAAAAAGATTGCTTCAAGTTCAGTATTTTTTTAACAATACCCAGTAAGACACTAAATAAGCCACTAATACCCGCAGATAAAGTAGCTCATGAACAGGCTGTAAGGCATTGTTATCCTGCTTATCCCGTCCAGTATTATAACCGCAAAACTTGCAATAATAACAACCAAGAACGTGATTCTGTTAGCTTTATTGGCAACGAAATACATTCTTTCGTCAGTTTTCCTTTTCTTTTTCTCAAAACTCTGAAGTATCATGACTGCAATGCTGAGAAAACCTATGTAAATGAGCCAGTTTCCGACGCTTGCAAAGCCAAGAAAATCCTCGCCTCCAACATTATACGTTTCAAGCACGATTCCGAGCACTATCATTAAAATGCCAAAACCAATCTTGTAGCCTAATCTGTCCAGCAATTTTTTTTCACCTCACACCTTAAACAAGTCCTCAATATCGCATTTGAACAATTCCGCAAATTTAAGGGCCAATTCAAGTGAAGGAACATATTTCCCTGTCTCAATTGAAATTATTGTCTGCCTTGTCACCCCTGACTTCTCAGCCAGTTTTTCCTGCGTCCACCCTTTTCTGGTGCGGAACTGCTTCAAACCATTAAAAAGCAATGTCAAGTTAACAATACGTAAAGCATACTTTACTTATAAATGTTTTGGGACTGAAGAATTAATATCTTCCTCAAGGAAATTTTCGAGTTCTATCATTTTATTGTGAAATTCTTTGTCGCTTAACAGCTGGTTTTTTAATATTATTTCTGTCTGCATGTCGTCTGCGCCTCTTACTTCATAAACAGGGTCGTCGTATACAATACCCGTTTCTATGAAGTCCCAAATCATTTGATTGGTTTTTTTAGAATAATTCATGTGTGCGTTGATGAATGAGAATTTTTTTATGAAATCTTTCTTGTTTTCAATCTCGTAGAATAATTTTGCATCACTAAAATAAATTTGCGTTAATGTCCAGTAAACGAAAGGGTAACTATTGCTGTTCTTTGCAAAATGCATACTAATTCCTGGATTCAAATAAACGCATTCTTCGTTAATCTTTTCCAGAAATCCAACGTACAGGACATGGTTATAATTTATTCCATAAATAATTAAGGCAGTATTTTTATCAATGTTTGAAAGTTCGGCAGCGTTAAATTTTGTCTTCTCTGATTTTTTCAGCAAATCCACCAAAGTATCACAAACTCCCATTTATTCTATTCTTAAAAATGAATATTAAAAAACTTTCTAAAAAATAGGATGCGCCCTGGCTGGACGTTAAAATAGAATAGATTTTATTTTGGCAAGATTTAAATTACTTCATTAGATTATTTTTATTTATGCGCAAGTTGAGTATATTATTGTTTTTAGTGGTAGTTTGCGGCTGTGCTGTTTTAGTAGTTGCTGATGATTCCGGAGCAACTGCTGACGGCGTTTCTAGTGTTGCGAGCGCTAATAATTTGTTTGCCTTAGAAATGTATTCCAATATCAGCGCGTCAGAATCAGGCAATATTTTCTTCTCTCCTTACAGTATCAGCACAGCCATGAGCATGGTTTATGAGGGCGCAGTTGGTGAAACCGCTGAACAGATTGGGCTAATTTTTCATTTTCCTGTGAATGACAGCGTGCGCCATTCTTCTGTTGCCGCAGTTTATAATGCTTTGAACAACGGCAGCGGGTACACTCTCAGCACTGCCAATGCCTTGTGGGTGCAGGAAGATTACCCTTTCCTTGAAAATTATTTGGGCATTGTCAGTGATTATTACGCAGGCGAGGCGAGGAATCTGGACTTTGTTAATGACTCAGAAGGCTCCCGCAATGTTATTAATTCATGGGTTGCGCAGAAAACTAATAATAAAATTGTTGACATCCTTGCTCCTGGTTCTTTGAATGAGGATACTCGTCTTGTTTTGACTAATGCCATTTATTTCAAAGGCAAATGGGCAAAGCAGTTTGAACTTGCTGACACTGAATACGAATTTTTCTATCTGGATTCCGGCGAATCAGTTACTGCTCCTCTTATGAGGATTACCAGTGATAGTGTCAAGTTTAATTATGCTGAAACTGATGATTTGCAGATTCTTGAAATGCCCTACGAGGGAGATGATATTTCAATGATTATCCTATTGCCTAAGGACAATAATTTGTCCAATGTTGAAAACTTGTTAACTTCGGATAATCTGAATGTTTGGAGGAATAATTTGAGCAGCGAGAAAGTTCATGTTTATTTGCCGAGGTTTACTTTTGAAACAAAGTATTCACTTAAGAGCGTTCTTTCAGGCATGGGTATGCCTTTGGCGTTCACTCCTTTCATGGCTGACTTGTCTGGAATGGACGGCACGCAGGATTTGTACATTGATTTCGTGATTCATCAGGCATTCGTTGACGTTAATGAGGAAGGCACAGAAGCTGCTGCTGCAACAGCAATTGGCATAGGCGCAACATCAGCAGAAATAGATTATGACAAAATTTACATTTTCCGCGCAGACCACCCTTTCATATTCATTATACAGGACAAGACAACAGGCAACATACTATTTTTGGGAAGAATGATGAACCCGCTGGAATAATCCTGCATTATTTTTATTTAATTCTTTTATTCCACATAATAAAGTCTTACTGTAGGATTGCAGGATTGTCCGAAAGTGAATAAAACACTGAATTCTTTAATGAGAGTGCCATTATCAATAATATACTTGTAGAAATGATACTTTTCAAAATCCTGCCCATTAGTGCCTTTAAAATAAAAATCATAAACATTGCTGCTGATTAAATAATAAACATGAGAGCTGGATTCCACCCAATAAAGTGATTCAGTGCATCCGCCCGCCCATGGAATACTGTAAGGGCATGCATAAATCATACTAGTATTATAATTCTCAATAACCCAATCATATGCTTGTATTCTCGTTTCAGGATATAATTGTGCAATGAATATTGAAGTTATTATTATCATTCCTCCCATTAGTAATAGTAATTTCTTGTTAGTGGCTAAAACTCTTCCCATTATCAGGCATGCTATTGGGAACAAAGGCAGTATGTAACGGGGGGCTTTGTACATGAAGGATTCATTAATGAAATAGAAAAGAAATATCCATAACATGAACAAGACAGCATATTTGTCTTTTTTTATTAAAACTATTGAAATTATTAATAATATTAAACCAAAGATGGAAAATCCAGGCAGTAGTGAGTTAAATAAATAGTAACCCCATAATTGTATGTTGGGGTTATAAACTACGCCCTCTGTTCCGCTTAACTGGTTCATATTATAATCAAAAAAGTCCGCCCTGAATTCGTCAAAGGATAATAAAATGTAAGGGTTAATTGCAAAAAAGACAATAAATGTTATTAATAATGACAGGAGAAAATTTTTTATTATAACATTATTTGTTTGTATACCAAGTTCTTTATTTTTGAATGAGAATTTTACACTTTTTAGGAAGAATATTAGGATTATTAAATAAAAGGGCAAAAGCAATAAAGCATTGTACTTGGTTGAAATGGCAAGCCCTATGCCCAATCCCACTTTCAGGTAATTGCTTCTTTTTTCCGGGTTTTTCAGCAAATTGATGAAGAAATAAAAAGTTAATACCACAAAAAAAGTAACTGGGACATCAAATATTAAATAAAAAGAGTTCACAATGTGCGCTATTGAAAATGTTAATACTGTTGCCGCGAGCAATCCTGCTGATTCATCCCAAATTAATTTACCTATCTTGTAAACGTAATAAACTGTTAACGTGCTGAATATTACTGTAATAATCTTGTCTATTGTTAAGAGCATTGTAACACTTTCATTGTAAGTTACTAGAGCAAGGGTTGGAATGAAATTTCCGAGCACTATTATGTAATTCACGAGTGCTGACAAATAAATCAGCAAATCAGGATGGTAGAAGAAATGAGGGTTTAAGTCGCCGGTTACGAGCATTGTCATGAACATTCTGACAAGGCTTGCTTCATCAGGATGCAAATCATAAGGATAATATATGAATATCCCATAAAACCTTAACAAAAAAGCAATAATCAGAATCAAATAAATAAGCTTCACGTGCTTCTTAATCCTATTCCAAAAACTGCTATTATTCATAAGACAAGAATACATTCGAGATATTTAAAAAAATTCGCCCTGGCTGGAATTTTGGGTGACTACAAATTATTTTTTATCTTTTTTTGTGGGCACCTTATTCAATGTTTTCTTATACTGTTTTATTAAGAATTTAATTGTTGGTTTCATGTCCTTTTTTTTTGAATATTCCTGCAAAACATGATAATACTGCCTTCTGTCATTTAACATTATGTTTAAAGGAGGATACTTGTTTTTTAGCAGTATATAGTTTAATAATAGTCTTCCCGCCCTGCCATTGCCATCCTGGAAAGGATGAATATGCTCAAACTGGTTATGTATTATTGCAGCAAGAGCTAAAGGCTTAAACTTTTCCTTATTCAATTGATACCATTCAATTAAATCCTTTAAATACAATTTTAATTTTCTTGCAGGAACTCCCATGTGAAGAATTTTTCCAGTCCCGTTAGCAACAACAACTTCAACAGTTCTGAAAATGCCTGCAAATGATTTGGAACCAGTAAAGCAAATCCTGTGAATTTTTCTGATTAATTCAAGAGATAATTCTTCTTTTGTTTCTCTTATAAAATCAACAGCTTTTGCAACGTTCTTGGTTTCAATTTCCTCAGAATCTTCCGGCTTTTTCTTGTTCTCTAATAATTCTTTAACTTCGTTTAATTGAATTGTTGAGCCTTCAATAGCATTAGTGTTATAAACAAATTCTTCAGTAAACCGTTTCCAGTCAATCCTGTCTAAATGGACTATTTTTAGTTCTTTTTCATAATCATTAATCTTTTTAACCTGGTTCTTTGTCAGAGAAAAATCAAAAACATCCGTTTTTAAATCCTGCAAAACCGATTTCAATTCTTTTTCAGCCCTTAATTTTTCAGTTCTTAATTCTTCCTTTGAAAGATTCTTTCCGAGATATTTTCTTATCTTCTGCACTTTTCCATGCTCCCTGTAAGAATAAACAAGATAAAACTTAACACCTTTCCCTGACTTTCTCTTCTCAACGTACATGAATAATAATAGGTGCCCACATTTTATAAATATTACTAATTTGTGGGCACCTGATAATAAAATATAAAGAAAAGTCGCCCTGACTGGGCACCCACTGAAAATCATAACGCCCTACATTTTGGACGTGTTTTATGCTCTACAAGAAACTAAGAAGCATAGGTGAATTATATAGTTTTTGATAATTGTTCTGTTAATATAATCTAATATTGAGTTTCATAAGGTATTGTTTCGGTAAATGGTTCAGATTTAGTAAAATCACAAAATTTGCATTTATAATGACGAGTAGTTGTTTTTTTAACACCATCATGAGCTTTAACTTGTCTAACTGCTGGAACTCCTATTTCTTCTAATGCATAAAAAGTATTACATTTGGGACATTTACTTTCATATTTATACTGTATCAACGAAAGTAAATAACAACCTAAACCAAAAATAATTACACTAATTACAATAAATGGCACTGCAATATCACTAGGTGCTTTAAACCATGAAGGGAGAAAAGAAAAGAAAATATCACTAATTGAATTTAAACTGAATAAGATGCCAGACAAGCCCAGTAAAGCCAATATACCTCCTACAATAATAGGTTTTCTTTCACCATATTTATTAATTATCCATTTTGAAAACTTTTCTAAATTAGCAACATTAACTTTTGAGGTTGGATATTTTACATCATTAGTTTTTACAATATTTTTGTAATCCACGTTAATATTTTGTTTAATATTTTTTCCTATAGCAACACCTATACTTTTTTCTACTTTTGTTTTTTTAACCATTACTACCACCTGATAAATATGAGATTACTAATTTCATAATAGGTTCAACAATCCAAGCATACTTTGTGAATAACCCAATAGCTTTTTGGATTATAGACATATTAGGTTCTGTTTTCTTCAATTCATCATTAACTTGTTTAACTGCTTTTTTAATTTCAGATTTATTTTCAATATTTGAAGCTTCAATCTTTTTATAAATTTCTTCAAAAGTATTATTTATATTAACATTTTGATTAATATTGTCCCCTATAGCTACCCCAATACTATTAGTAATAACATTAATGGAAAACAATTTATTAAACTCATCTGGGGCTTCAACCAAATCTTTTCCATAAGCAGTTATTATAGCATGTTCAAAAATCGAACCTATTGATTGCATTAAAGTAATATATCCTTTATCTCGTAAATAAATAAC
>PEWF01000094.1 GCA_002779595.1 archaeon CG07_land_8_20_14_0_80_38_8
CGTTCATTGATTAAGGATTTGGATGCGCTTCCGATTATTGATTATGATTTGTTTGACATGAACCAGTATTTGACTGTTAGGTACGGGCAGGTTGATTACGTTTCTGCAAGGGGCTGCCCTTTCCAGTGCGCTTACTGCATTAATGATTTCCTGATTAAGAAGTATAAAGGCAAGGGTGTTTATGCAAGAACGAAGTCAGGCAAAAAAATAATTGATGAATTGAAATTGCTGAAAAGCAAGTATCCTAAAATCAGGAGCGTTAAGATTGCTGATGAATTGTTTATCATTAATAATGAGCGTCTGGATTATTTAGGAAAACATTACAATAAGGAGATTGGTTTGCCTTTTGAGTGCGATGTAAGGGCTGATTTCTGCACTGACAATAAGATTAAACTGCTTAAAATGATGGGGTGCTCAAAGCTTAACATTGCAATTGAGTCAGGCGATGAAAAATTAAGGTATGAATTATTGAAGAAGAGAATCAGCGACGAGCACATAATCAATGCCTTCAAATACGCAAGGAAGTACGGAATTCCAACCATGTCTTTTAACATTATCGGCTTTCCAGATGAGACGAAAGAGCAGATTGAAAAAACTATTAATCTGAACAAGATTGTGAAGCCGGATTCTATTCAGGTTACTATTTTCACCCCTTTCAAAGGCACTGATTTGTACAATTACTGCAGGGAGAATAATTTATTGAAAACTGAGGATATTGAATTGTCTTATTATTTTGGCGATTACCTGCGAAATGATAATCTGACGAATAATGAATTGCAGTATTATGCAAAGCATTTCACTTTCCTGTGCTACAAGGACAGGAATATTGTGAAAGCATACATGTTATTGTTAAGGGAGTATGCTGTTCCTTATTTTTTAAAATTAGGTAAATATATCCCTAATTGGTTTAAGAAAATCATTTATTTCCTGTTCTGGAACGTTCCTTTCCTCAGATTCATGTCAAAGTAAGAGATAAAAATAGGGGGTTTATTGCTTTATTATTATGAAAGTTTTGCTTGTTTCGTCAAATTTCCCTCCCCAGATTGGAGGGCCTGCAGCGTCAATAGAATATGTTTCAAAAATTCTCTCGCGCAGGGGTGTTGCGAATGCTATTGTTACTAACGGGACTGATGAGAAATACAATGATGCTTCTAATGTTATCAGGACTCCTGTTGTTTCAAAAAGCAAGCATTCTATAATCGGCTCTTTCATGAGAATGTATTATTTGTTCATGACAATAATGAAGCAAGGAAGGGAATATGATTTGTTTCATGCACAGGACGTTAATGTTTCGGGCTTTCCTACAATGCTTGCTGCTTTAATTTTAGGCAAGCCGTACGTTTTGAAATTTTCAGGGGATTTGTACATTGAATACATGTTAAGGAAGAATAAAAGTGTTGAATACGCCTTGAATTCGAATAATATTGTTAAGTCATTTTTTGGTTTTGTTCAAAGATTGATTTGTAATAATTCTGCTTTTACAATTGCAACTTCAGAGTACGTGAAATTTTTTTTATTAAAAATGGGAGTAAAGAGGGACAAAATTAAACTGATTCCTAACGGAGTGATTAAGCAGGCAATTGACAAAAAAATAATGAAAAGCGTGAGGAAAAAGTATGGCAGTAAAATTGTCTGCTCATCATGCAGGATAACTGAAATAAAGGGAATAGGTTTATTGATTAATGCTGCAAAAGAATTAAGAGATTATAATTTTGTCATGTTCGGAGAGGGAAAAGATTTGGAATATTTCAGGAAAAAACTGAAGAGTGAAGGATTGACTAATTTTTATTTTCACGGCAGAGTAAATCATAAGAAAGTGCAGTCATACATTAAAGCATGCGACGTTTTCGTTCTGGCGAGTTATTATGAGCCTTTCGGAATTGCAGTATTGGATGCTTTATGCGCAGATATTCCTGTAATCGTAAGCAGCGCAGGGGGCATGAAGGAAATTGTTAAAAATAATACTGGTTTGGTTTTTAAGAAAGGAGATTGCAAAGATTTGATTAACAAGATTAAGAATACCCAAAAAGTTAATTTGAAAAACCAGAAATTATTAGTGAAGAATTATTATTGGGACAGGATTGTCGGCAAATATATTGAAGAATATGAGAGGATTTTGGAATGAAGACTGATTTTTTTT
>PEWF01000045.1 GCA_002779595.1 archaeon CG07_land_8_20_14_0_80_38_8
TTTTAAAAATAGCCCAATACTACTTTCATTGTATGATTCAGCCCCATTTAATGATAAAAGAGGGTGATATTCATAATAACTGCTTAATAATGGGGGATCCTGGGAGGGTTATAAGGGCTGGCAAATTACTGAAGAATTTTAAAAAAGTCAGCGAGAACAGGGGATTCTTAGTGTATAATGGCGAATACGATGGTGTTAAAGTCACTCTTGCAAGCACTGGCATTGGATGCCCGAGCGCTGCCATTGTAATCACTGAATTAATCAATTGCGGGGCAAAAATTATCATACGCGTGGGGAGCGGCGGAATACTCCAAAGAATGATGAAGACAGGCGAATTAGTAATCAGCACTGGCGCGTGCAAGGAGGAGAAAAGCACGCAGGCATACGTGCCTCCTGAATTTGCAGCAGTGCCTGATTTTGACGTGTTAAAAGCATTAATTGAAAGTGCTGAGGAGTCAGGCAAGAAGTATTATTACGGAGTGACTATGTGCGGCGACAGTTTTTACAACAAGAGTCATATGGGTTTAATGCTTGACTGGAGCAGTAAAGGAGTTATTGGAAGTGATATGGAGTCATCAATGCTTTTCACTCTTGCCCAGCTCTACGGGGTTAAGGCAGGTTTTATTTTTTACGGTGGCCTGAATATTGTAAAGCATCAGAAACATTCAGACATTGTAAAGCAGAAAGAAATAAGATTAGAAGGGGAAAAGAATGCATTATTAGTAGCATTGAATGCTATTAAAAAAATTAAAAAATTTTAAGGGAGGTGAAAATAATAAAAATGGCTGCTAAAAAGAACATGAGCTTTTGGAGTAAGTTAAAAGGGGACTTTTCAACAATAGCAATAGTGATGATACCTATTGCAATTGCAATTAATCAGGTTGGCAGGTTAATATCCACCAGTTTAGGATTGCCTTTATTCCTTGACACTATAGGAACAGTTTTAACGGCAATGCTTTGCGGGCCTTGGGTTGCTGCTACAGGAGGTTTCCTTACTAACGTCGTGACTGCCTTAATATACGGCAGACCCACATCAGTAGCTTTCGGTTTGGTTCAGTTAGCTATTGGTTTTATAGCTGGTTTGTTCATCTATAAAAAATGGGTCAGGAAATGGTGGCAAGTATTCATTTTTGGTGTGACTATCGCAATTGTTGCAGCATTGATGAGTGCCATAATATCCTCAGCATTAACTGCTGGATTGTCAGGAACAGGAGTAGACTTGGTAATAGCTTTCTTCCTCAACGCGGGTGCAGGATTCTGGACGTCAATTATCAGTGCCAGAATATTGGTTGAAATGGTTGACAAGATTGTAACAGCATTTGTTGCATGGATACCTGTAAAGAGTCTGCCTCAGAGGTATGCTAAGCTCTTCAAATACGTAAAGAATGTGAAATAAAGACTATTCCATAACTTTATTAATTTTCTTTTTCTTTTTTTTATTTAATGCCCAAGACAATGCTAATATCTTATGTTGAAAAAAATTCTTATATTCACAAGCTCAATCCTTTGACTAAATTAACAGCACTGTTATGCGTTATTGCTATGGTGTTTGTTTTTCCGGGTTTTGTTTACAACTTAATACTTTTTGCATTAATATTCCCTTTCGCTTTCATTGCAAAAGTTAATTTTGGGGTGTTCAGGCCCATAAGGTATTTGTTTATAATATTTGTTTTAATTTTTGCAATACAGGGATTATTCTACCCGTTCGCTGAAGGGCCTTTCATTAATTTAGCGTTCGGCTTTAAATTATGGATGAACGGCTTGAATTATGCAATGATTGTATCTTCAAGACTGATAGTCATGATGGTTTACGGTTTCCTTTTCGTTTTAACAACGCACCCCAGCGATTTAGTTTCTTCATTAAGGAAGATTAATCTTCCTTTCAGCCTTGGTTATATAATAATAGCAACAATGCAGTTAATACCAAGAATACAATTGCAGATTGGGACAATAATTGAAGCGCAGAAGAGCAGGGGTTTGAGAACTGAAGGGAATATTATTGAGAGATTCAGTGCTTACCTTCCATTACTGGGGCCTTTATTCCTGGGCTCAATTCAGCAGGCAGTGGAAAGGAGCACGGCATTAGAGGCAAGGGCTTTCTCAGCAAAAGGTGAGA
>PEWF01000116.1 GCA_002779595.1 archaeon CG07_land_8_20_14_0_80_38_8
TCCTGCAATTGCTTGTCAGTATTCATTAATTGCTGCCTTAAAATTTCGAATTCGTAGCTTTTCTCTTCAAGAATACTTTCCTGCCTCTTCCTTTTCGCAGCATTTTCATCTTTTTTTTCAGTAACCATTGCGCCACAACTCTTCTAATAATAACATTTCACTGCCCATTGCATAGTTTGAAATGAGCATTCCATTCCTGTTAACTATTACTCCTGATTTAACAATTTTGCTGTTATTAATCATTCCTTTCTCGCATTCAAGCCCTAATTCTTTATTTAAAATTTTGATTTCATCATTCGTTGCGTCAGGAGTGATTAAAGCCTTATCTCCGAATTTTACAATATTGGCTCCGACAGTGTCCACTTCACCTATTCTTCCTTTAACGACTTTGTAGCCGTTCTCTTCAATCATTTTGACTGTTTTGTCCTCAAAATTCGGGTTCACAAATGCAGTATTCTTGTTAATTATTATATTGTTGCCCAAAGCGTTAAGTTTCGTGTCAAGGATTACTAATTTGATTCCTTTAATTTTTTCAAGAATTTTTCTTTCATCCTTATTAATAATGTTCGGCGCGAATAATACTTTTTCATCGCCTGCAAGGAAAATGCTGACAGCGCTTGAATTGTAAATATTAGTTTCCACTAATTCAGTTTTTAATTCAGTTTTTAGTTCTTTTTTAATATTTTCCGGAGTGATTGTGGGTATTATTGTGAACTTGTCAGTTGTGTAAAAGAATATTCCAATGTTCGGATTATTGTAAAAATTAACTATTTGCATGATTAGTATTTATTTATGGACTTGCTGGTTTTCTTCACTACAAGTTTACTGGCTGGCTTTTTCTCCTTTACAGGTTTAGTCATTATAGTTTCTTCTTTCTTCTCTTCCTTCACTTCTTCCTTTTTACCTTTGGGTTCTTTCTTGTCATTTTTTGATTTTCCTTTGTCTTCTTCCTTCTTTTCCTTTTTCTTAATTTCTAATGAGGCTCCCTCCAAGTTAACGATTAATTCATCCTCTCCTCTTTTCTTCACTTCAACTTTGACTCTTCTGGGAGGATTCTTTATGCCCCTACTCCATATGTGCTGGTTTAATTCTTCTCCAATCAATACTTTTCCTCTTTCAACCCTCGTATTTTTCTCTAAGAATTTTTTAATAGTTACTAACGCGTATTTTGCCCTTTTAGTGAAAGGCACTCTTAGGTAATCCTTTGCTAAAGGTATTGTATATTTTCTTACGTCAAAATTTTTCATCATAAATATCACCATTTTTTCTATCTTATTTTTAGTTTATTCCTTCTCCAATTCCTTCTCATCTTAGGGTTTGCCCTCCAGCTGCTTATGTGCACTGAACGTTTTAATCCGCCGTACTTTTTAAGAATCACCCATCTAGGAGCTACCCTGTATCTTCTTTTTGCGCTTGCAAGTTTGGTTTTCAGAGAGGAGGGCTTATTGCTTGCCATTACTTGCCTGCCTCTTTGCTGATTTTGTATGCAGTATTATCCATTAATTTAACAGCTTTAGGGGTTAACTGCCTCCCTTTCTTCCCGCTTTTCATAATCTTTTTAACTAATTGCTCTTTTTCCAACTGCTGAATAATAGTCCTTAATATTTTTCCGCTGCCTTTGACAAATTTTTCCCGCCTTGAACCCCTGTTTTTCCTGCCGCCGTATTTTGTCCTTAATCGCTGGACCCCTTTGGGCCCGTGAACGTATAAATTCCTGAGAATACTTGCAGCCCTTAAATACCAGAACTCCGGCTGCGAAGGCACTCTTTCCTTGTGAATTCCAGTCTTTACAAAACTGCTCCAAACAGGCGACTTAATATTTTCCATTTTTTTCAATTCATCCTTTAAAGCATTTATTAATTCTCCTGCTTCAACATCATAAACAGTTACCATGATTAGAAACAGAAAAACGATTATTCTTTTAAAAACTTTTCTTAATTAAGGGCTTTGTAGAAATCATTTGTTTTAGCCAGTTGAGTATTTTTTTAGTGTGATGTTTAGGTTGTAGTTTAGGATTTTTAGTAGTGTTTGTTTTT
>PEWF01000100.1 GCA_002779595.1 archaeon CG07_land_8_20_14_0_80_38_8
TAACAGTGACAACTGGAACTGCTTTAGCAACTGCTTTTTCGCCGTTTATGACTTCAACGCAGTCAACATGCCCCCTGCTGTTCTCCCCTGCGCCTATGATTTCATTGTAAACATCGCCTTTCGCGTCATCATTCAAAACTATTCGCGTGTTCAGCAAGGCATTGCTGTCAGCGCCTTCCAGCAAAACTTTCTCCCGAATATTAACTTCATCGCCTTTGTAAGAGTTAACTTTTGCAGTCATGTCAGCACTCGCACCATCAGCGCACACAACCTTGTAATCAAAGACTATCCTCCCCGCTCCTCCTTTCAGTAAATTGAACTTGTTAATGTATGTCGCATTCTTTCCAGCGCGAATTCTTGCAACAGGATTCACGAACACATTCTTTACCTCATAGCCGTGGAAATGATTCTCAGAATACTCGAACCTGCTGTTCTCCCCTAATTTGATGTCTGCAATCATTTCATGAACAATATTTTTCCCTTCCGGAAATATGCAGTGAGCCAATAATACTGCACTGCTGTTTTTCTCAAGAACTAAATTAATTTTAATGAACTGCTTCTTATTCTTTTCAAGGATGCCGAAGCATAAATGCACAGGGTTCTTAATCCTGGCATTCTCCTTAACTCTTAAATCAATGCTTGCGCCATTCCTTAATTCTTTTGTCTTCACAATAATGCCTTTCACTGCATTAGTGCTGAGAATTTTATTTTCATTAATCATTAAATGAGCAGTGCTCTTGTCATTCAATACGCGCGCATCGCCTCCAGCATTCTCCCACTCCCTGGCTAATTCGTCCTTCATACTGCATCATCTCTTGGTTCATTAACTGTCCCGCACACGTCGCAGCTTTTGCTGAAATAATCCTGAATATTCTTGGGCTTTCCCTCGCGGATAATCTTCCCTGCGCACATAATCCCTGCCTTGTCGCTGATTTTAACAATATCATCCCTGTGAGTGATTAGTAATACGCTCGTGCCCTGCTCTTTCAGCTTCTTTATAATATTGCTGATTAAGTGCAGGCTGAGCACGTCAATCCCGCTGTCAGGCTCGTCAAGAACAACCAAGTCAGTGCGCATTCCAATAATGCTGGCAAGTTCAATCCTCTTCCTCTCTCCACCGCTGAGAGTGTCATCCAGCAAGCGATCGGAGTATTCACTGCATTCCAATCCAACACTGCTTAATAATTCGCCAATTTTTTCCTCGCTCATTTCTTTGTTGCCTAATTTTAAATACTCAGCAACTGTTAACCCTTCAATTTCAACAGGTTTCTGCCATGCAAGGGTTAAACCATTCTTTGCCCTTTCAGTAATGCTTAAATTGTTGATTCTCTTGCTTTTGAAGATTATACTCCCTTTTGCTTTATTAATTCCAATCAGGGTGTTTGCAAGCGTTGTCTTGCCTGTGCCGTTCCTGCCGATTAAGCAGTAAACTTCACCCTTTTCAATGTTAAGGTTTAAATCATTGATTATCTTCTTATTGTCAATTTTCACTGTTAAATTTTTAAGTTCAAGCAAAGCCATAATTAAAAAATTATATCCCTTATTGTTTTATTAATTTTCTTAAAATTTGAAGATTATTCCTGTAATCCCCTTCGCCCGGAGTTTCCAGGTATCCGGGAATGTTTTTGAAGCGCTTGTCATTCACTAATTTTTCAAAAAATTTTAAGCCAATATT
>PEWF01000110.1 GCA_002779595.1 archaeon CG07_land_8_20_14_0_80_38_8
GCTCACATTGGCAAAACCTGTATGAAAATAATTCCCGCGGAACATTGTCCAGGGAATAGAGTCCTCAGGAGCAGAAGCAGAGAATGAAGCATTAAATTCCCCTCCTGACTGCTCAGCAGCAGACGAATCAGGAAAAACCAGTAATTTAACTGTGCCGATAATAACAATTACTATTATGAAAATGATTAACCACTGCTGCCAAAATATTTTCTGCTTCATTGCCTGCACAATTTCAAGATTTTGTTGAAATATAAATATTTCATTCGCGAGCAGATTTTTAAATAAGCAAGGAGTGGTGTTTTTGTTATGTATAAGGCTGCATTCGTTGCTGTTCTAGTGCTTATTTGCGGTTGCACAAATAATAATTATGATAATGTGAGTCCGACTACTCTTACAATTTATCCTGTTTATGGAGGGGAGTGCACTGTGAATGAAGCGTGCACTGTGGAAGTTGCTGAAGCGTATGGAGGAAGCGAGCCTTACACTTTCCAGTCTGACTCTTACGCTACTGGTGCGCCTCCAATGGGAATGATTGTTTCAATGGACGGGACATTAACCGGGACTCCGACAATGGAAGGGGATTACGAGTTCGGCGTGTGCGTGACAGATGCCACAAGCACTTCAGAATGCACGCAGACAGAAGTGACAATTGCTCCTGACAACAGCGCTTCTGCAATTATTGACTCACTCACCTGCGCATTCATTAACTCAAACACTTACGGGAACGCTAAAGAATACAATTTCAGGATAACAGCGTCAGGCACAGCATCAGGCCCAGTAGGTGCTGAAATATATGTAAGCGGCGACATGAGAGGGGAAAACAGCGTAATACCAACCACTGTTATTGATTCATGGACTGGCGCGTCAGAACTCCAGCTGGCAGCCAGGGGTTCAGGCAATCCTCAAATTACTGGCTGGAGCATTACAGGAGTGAATGACATTACTGACTATTTCGGCGGAGCGCTCAGCCCTTGGGATACTTTTGAAGTGCACGTGTACGTATTCATTAATGACGGATTGGCGGCAAGCGATTACGCAACAGTCACTTGCGTAAGGCAATAAAAAAAAATTATTATTCTGTTAAATTAAATGTCCAGGTTATTGTGCCTGTTCCTGAATTATTTATGCTCTCGCATGCGAACATGTCTTCAGGAGGGTATTGGGTGAATGTTTTTGAGCCTGACAATTCAGCATCGTAAATTACGTATTCAATTATTGCCCCTTCAATTTCAATTTCAGAATCATCTCCGTAAGTGTAAGGGCTTATTCCAGCGCAGCCTGAAGTCGTTGTTCTAGTGAAATGCTCAGCCATAATGCCTGACATTGAAGGGTAATTCCATTCAATATCATATTTTCCATCACTTTTGACTGTAATAGTTGCTGTCACTTCATCAGTGTTTGAAGCACTAAATTCACGGTTATTACTAGTGTCTGTTGCAATTAACCCCTTGCTGCCAATTGGGGCTTCAGGATTTAAACAAGTCTGCATGTACTCGTAATGACTTGACATGTCTTCGCTGCCAGATAATGTGTAAGTTCCTGTCCCTTTATAGTGATAAACTGTTTCCCAGTTAAGCCATGATAATATGCCATTGTCCGCTTCTGCTGCAGTGTCAGGCACTAAGTTTACTGTAAAACTCTGCACAATGTCCAGCGTTTGAATGCACGTTTCATCCTCACCCAGTTCTTCATTGCAGTTGCAGGATACTTGATGGGATACCTGCACTGTTATGCTGCCTGCGCCCCCGCATAAGTCATGGCTGACTTCAGTTCCTCCTGCCTGTTCGCAGACAGTCCGCGGCATTAAGTTATAAGCGGGCGCGCAGCATATGCTGCACTCTTCCAATTCACTGCATAATAATTCTTCATGCCATACTCCTCCGTAGCCGTACTCTTCCCCGCATAACACCTGCGTTGTCTCAGCGCAGAAAGGGGT
>PEWF01000101.1 GCA_002779595.1 archaeon CG07_land_8_20_14_0_80_38_8
ACTTTTTGTCTGGTTTTCTAACCCTATTTGATGGCAATTCTGTAGGCACATAAATCAAACAACATCTTATAATATTTTCATTATTGTTATTTCCCCTAGCTGTAAAAATTAAACCATCTTTATCTTCTATTGCTGAAAAATCTCTAATAAACATTAGATTAGCACCTCATATTTTTGTCTATTCTGTTCTGATAATTTTAAGTACATGCTTAGTTTATCTTCTGCTTGATTAATATTTACAATCATAAGTTCTGCTTCACTTAATAAATATTTACATATTGGCATAGGAATTTTAGAAACATTAATTATTGACCTATCTATTTGGTCAATTTCAGTCTTTAATTGACAATTTTTTGTTCTTAATTTATATGTATCTTGTAATATTGAAGGAATATGGGTTCTAAATTTTCCATTACATAAGGTTAAACATTTATTATACAATTCTTTTGCATCTAATTTAATATTATAATTACTGAAAAACGTAACCATCTCTCCAATTCTTTCTTTAAACAAATTAGTAACTACATTATTTTGTGCCATTTCACCAAGATTCATATTAAAAAGAAAACATAAAAGATTGGTTGAATTAAATATTAATTTTGTTGCCCTTTCTTTTTGATATTCATAAGATGAAGAAGAATAATGAATGCAGGGTAAGCTAATCTCTTCTGATATGTCCAAAACATTGTTTTTATATAAAGAATTATCTGTACTTCCTATTACAATTTTACTTAATTTTGATTCTAAAATTCCATATTCATCAAGATTAGCAGTTCCAAACACAACTCCTCCATAACATTTTCCATTATACTCTAATCTATTTTCCTTTAAATATTGAAAAAAAACAGACTCAGGGGATAACCCATTTTGTATAAATATTATCCTTCTTGATTTTAAAATATCAGAATATTCAGATAAGCATTTTTTAGTGTCATAAATTTTAGTACTAACTAATACAATAGAGTCTGATTTAACATTAGGACAAGATTCATATTTTAAATTATCTCTTAATCCAACATTAATTAATTTAGAATCTTTTTTAATAGTTAATTTACCTGATTTAATGATATTTTCAATAGGTTCCCTACCAGTTAAAATTACATCGTGACCTTTTTGACTTAATAAAAATCCTAACGAGAATCCTATGTTTCCTGCTCCAATAATATGTATAGCTCTTGTCATTTTTTTTAACTAAAAATTAGAAACTTCTTTTTAAAAGTTTTTCTAATATATCGGCAGTGTAGAAATCTTCTTAGAATTTTGACTTAAAACATGCTCATTTTAAAATAATTTGTAAATTTCTTTTCAAACAAATATATGAACCTTATTCCTTTGTTTCAGAAGAAGAAAATAAGAAAAATAATAAATTAAGTTTCAAAGTTACATTTATTGATAACATTGGAGAATCTGAACATGATGTAAAATGCGGGGGAAGGGATTCGAACCCTCGCAGGGACTAACCCACAGGATCTTAAGTCCTGCGCATTTGACCAGGCTCTGCCACCCCCGCATTCAAATAAAAGTAATATAACAAGAATTGGTTTAAAAATGTTTTATTTTAACAATTTCTTGAACTCATCCAAGTCGCTTATCAAATTAGTAATTGCAGTGTTGTAAATAGTTTTAGGCGCTAACTGCCCCCATGATTCAATAGTTAATAAGATGTTGTTCTCCTCAGGCTCAACAGTCACGGAGTCCGGGAAAGCGTCAGTGCACGCATTGCACAAATTGCAGTTCAGCAAATTATCCTTGTCAACTGCGCCGTTCTTGAAAACTTTCCTCGGGCAGATATCATCCAGTGCTTTCTTGGATTTTAGCACTTTAATGTTAGGGTAAAACTGGTAATACGCGTTGCACGGCGAATGCTTAGTATGGTAAGTGCCATTATTTAAGCACGCTTTTGCAGTTAATCTTACCTCCTGATTCTCAAATAATTTAACAACAGGCATTTCATCAAAAACAGGCTTAATGCTCGGGTCAGTAGGCACCAGGTCCTTGCTGTAAACAGTAGCAGGCCCTTTGGCTTCAAGGACGAATTCAGCAGTGCATCTTGCGCAGCCAGCACTCTTACACTTGCAGTCCTCTAATTTATTATAAGTTTTCAAGTCAGTAGTTAAAGGAATCATGCCAAGGCGGTGCGCGAGAATCTCATCATATAATGCGCTGTTATTTGCAAGAATGTGGACATCCTCAATTGCCATGGTGGGCACATTATTTATGCAGCTCCTCCTGATACTGTTTGCTGTTTCAAAATTAGTATTTGTTAAATTAATAACAATTTTTTCATTATTTTCTTTCAAAATTTTTGTATTCATAATCTCCTGCCCTTCTTCCCTCCTCCTTTCTTCCTGCACCCGTCATGAGGCTTGGGAGTGACTTCTTCAATGTTTCCAATCCTCATGCCAGCGCGCGATAACGCCCTTAATGCTGCCTGCGCGCCCTTGCCAGGATTCATAGGCCCGTTATGCCCCCCGGGCGCCCTGATTCTAATATGAAGATTAGTGATTCCCTTATTTTTTAACTCTTCCGCGACTTCTTTCGCAAGCATCATGGCAGCATTAGTGCTTCCTTCCTGCCTTCCCTGCCTTACCACTCTTCCGCCGCTCCTGAAACTCAAGGTTTCAGCGCCGGTAATGTCAGTAACGTGGATGAGAGTATTATTATAACTTGAATAAATATGAGCCACTCCCCATCTTGCTTTAATTTTTGGCATCTTCCTTCACCTTTTCAACTTCTTTCCCTGACTTTTTTAACTGCTCAATTAAAGGATGATTTTTGTCATTAAAAGGGCTGTTCATTGCATAAACAATGCTGTTCTCCTCATCCCTTAACACAACATAATTAGGGCTTGAAACTTTCTTTCCCCCTACGAATACGTGCTTGTGAGTGATGAACTGCCTTGCCTGCTTGGGACTCCTTGCCAAACCCTTGCTGACAACCATGCTTGCCAATCTTCTCTTGCTGATATCATCAATTGATAATTCCAAAACATCATCAAAACTGCTGTCATTTTCCAACAATCCCATATTAATTAATTTTTTGAACAATGCTTCACCCTCTTTTTTTGCCTGCTTAGTATCCAATGCCACAATTTTACGCGCCTGCTCCCTGAAACCCCTTAATAAAGCATTAAACCTCCACACTTCCTTCTTATTTTTATACCCGTACTTGTTGATTAATTCCCTTTCATAAATAATCCTGTTCTTCTCCCAAGGCTTCCTAGGCCTTTCGAATTTCTTCTTTAACTTCTTAGTGTCACCCATTTTACTTCAAAACCTTCTTCTTAATAGTAATGGCAGCGTTCCCTCTCCTGAAACTCTTCAATCTCTGGCCGCGCACTTTCAAACCCCACCCGTGCCTCAAGCCCTTAAAAGAACGTATCCTCTTTAATCTTCTTATGTCAAAATCTTTCTGCAATTTTAATTCAGCACCAACAGCGTGGGAATCATTATTAGTCTCAGGATCACTCCTCCTATTATACAAATATTCCGGAACATTATGCTTTTCAGGACTCTTAATAACATCCTCAATTTTTTTAACCTCTTCACTGCTTAACCTGCCGATTAACTTGTCATCAGGCACTCCAGCAATTGAAAGAACTGCATTGCCGAACATTTTGTCAACTCCCTTAATCTTGCATAATCCTATTATCGCCGTTTTTTTGCCGGGAATATCAGTGCTGAAAATACGCACTATAAGGTTTAAATCCTCTTTTTTGTCGCTGCTCATGTTAAATAAGATAAAATACAACGATTGATTTAAAAACGTTACGCTTAATTATCAGGTTATATTCAAAAGTGCGAAATATTTCCCAACAAAATAAGTAATTATTACAACAATTACTGCAATGAACAAGTGTTCAATAATAACGTGATTACTATTCTCACCCTGCTTTTTCGCAATTAAATAGCTTACAACTCCTATTAGTGCAAAACCATAAGACACGCTTATAATAATTGCAATGTTAAGCTCAAAAAAGAATAAAGGCACTAAAAAACTTAATGCAAAAAAGAGTTTTGAAACAAAAGTGCTTAACGTGCTCTTCCAAATCTTGCTGTCATTCTTTTTCTCGCTCTCCTCGCTCACATGAACGCCCAAAGCATCGCTTAACGCGTCAGCAATTGAGATAGTCAGCACTCCGAGCATAACAGTCACTCTTGAATTAGTCCCAGCATCCAAACCAACCATCATCCCAAGAGTAGTGATAGCTCCTGACACTGCGCCAAAACTTAATCCCTTAAAGCTTGAAGTGTCAAATTTCACTCTTCCAGCCTCTTCTTTAATTCCTCAACTACTGGAACACTCTCAGCATCCTGCCTGTAAATAAGCGCTAATTCGTAACTAACCCAGTCACCCAGTGAAATCCCGAACAATAACCTTGACAATTTATTCCTGCCCTGCAAATCAATACTTAAAACTTCCAAGCCCCTATCTTTCAGCAAATCTTTCGTAATTATAAAACGCTTCTTCAAAATTTCATTATCATACTTGTCATTAATCATGACAGCAGTGAATTTGCAGGGATTATTCTCAAAACTATTAATCTCATTATGATTCCATTCAGGGAACAAGTTATAAAAAGCAGGAATTTTAGTATTCTCATTAAAACTAATTTTCCACTTCAAGCCAATAATATTATCAGCGCCTGAAACGTAAATTAAAGGAACAGTATCCTTTAACATTCCTGCAATTTTCTTGCCCTGCTTTTCAAAATCATAATTCAGCACAAGATTCGCCTTATTAACTTCAGTGCTTAAATTATATTTGACAATGCCTGAATTAACCATTACATTAATTACCGGGAAAGTCAGGTAGCCGATTGCAATCCTCGGCTGCAAACCCGCAGGCACAAGAATTAATTCACTATTATACTTGCGCGCCAATTCCCCTATTTTCCCTCCGGAAGTTATAACCACAATTTTGTCAGTAATCTTAACCAAAGATTCATACATCCTGATTGTTTCCTTAGTATTGCCGGAGTAAGAAATGCAGAAAACAATGTAATCCTCACCCACGAATCCGGGAATTTCATAATCCCTGCAAACACTGATTTCAAAATTAAGAGGATAAAACAATGACTTGACAAAATCGCCAGGCAAAGCGCTGCCACCCATGCCGCACACCAATACTTTGCTGACATTGCTGAATGAAACATTCCTCCCGAAATTAACAGCCTCATTTAACTGCTTCTTAAAATTCAGGAGTGATTTTTTAAACATCATTTTATTAAAATAATAATTAATTGGCTGGTTTTTATTAAATCTTCTGTATGACTAATTTTAAAAAGCCAAAATTTTCCCTAATTACCCAGAATGAAAGTGTCATTAGAGGAAATAAAAGAGTACGGCCTGGAGTCAATGACTCATCCAGGGCATCTCAAATCCCACATATTGCGCGTTGAAAAAACGGTCAGAAAATATTTCCTGCAGAAGGAAGGTGTGGACTCAACAGTGTTATTAACAGCTGTTTACCTGCATGATGTTGCCCGCGCGTTAGAAAAGAGAATGAGAAAAGAGGGCAAGTTTTGCTGCCATGCTGAAACCGGAGCAGAACTCGCAGATGAATACCTGCACTTTATTGATTTCCCGAAAGAGAAAATACCATTAGTTGTTCACGCTATTGAAACTCACAGGTACAGCAAAGACAAGAAGCCGAACACTATGGAAGCAAAAATCCTGCACGAATGCGACAAATTAGACGCGATAGGAGCAATAGGCATAATAAGAACACTCATCAGTTACCCTGCAGGAGACAGCACTGCTTTTTACCACAAAACTGAACCAATTGCAAGAATCAGGAAATTAGACGACAATAAGTACGGAATTGACCACTTCTTCATTAAATTATTTAAAGTGAAGGACAAAATCAGTTTCGAAGAATTAAAACCAGAAGCTGAAAAAAGGCACGCTTACATGGAAAAATTCGTTAACGAACTGGAAAAAGAAGCGCTCGCTGAAAATTATAACGGCCCAGTGCATAAAATATTTAAAATCCTGGAAGAAAGCGTTAACCTGCAGGATTATGAAGAAGATAATCCTTTAAAAGAAGGCAATACTCTTTTAGGCAGATTACTTAACGAAAATAACCCTTTCATCCACGATTTTGTTGAGCAGTTGAAATCAGAAATTTTATAATAATCCAATCCTACTTCTTAACCTGATGAGTTTCTTAACAGATTTCATAACAATGACAATAGTAATCAACCCTTTCAGCAAAATGTTAATCTCAAGCATGATGGCTAAAAAAATCAAGAAACTGAAAGACGTGCGCGACATAATAAATTTCAGCAACTTAATAGCACTCTTGCTCATATTATTTTTTGCATTATTAGGGCCTTTAATATTCAACGACTTGCTGGGGGTCAGCGACACTGCATTAATACTCGCGTGCGGCATAAGTTTAGGAATATTCGGCATTAATTATTTGTTCAGGGATGAAATTTTCAGGATTGAGGAAAAAAGCAAGAGCGTGATGTATTTAAGCATAGGAACCCCCTTAATTGCAGGGCCTGCAAGCATCAGCACAATAACCATTATAAGCAGTTATTCAAGCATAGGATACTCTTTCCTCATCGGCTTCCTTGCAATCTCGGTGAATTACTTATTAATGCTTTTCGCGCAAAGATTTGCGCCAGTAACCAAAGAGAACGAGAAACTCCAATATTTAACAACGCGCTTAACAGGATTATTCATGCTCGCAGTAGGAATACAATTCGTGCTCACAGCACTGAAAAATTGGTTAATTTTTTAATCCTTATATTCGCTGTTTACTTTTTCTGAGGTGCCTGTAATGTAATTCTTGAAAGGTGATTCTTCATACAATTTCTTCAATTCATTTACCTGCATTGAACCTGCACAAAAGTTAGCAGTGCATCTTTTCTCATGATTATTTTCACTCATGATTATAAGTTTAAAATTATTGAATTTATAAAACTTTTGTAAACATTATCAAAAAAATGAAATTTATTCTTTCCTGCATTAATTGAGTAATTCTTCAAGAAATTCCTCTGTGCCCGCGAATGAGAAAAGTTCCACGCACTTATTATTCTTGAAATATTCAATCAAATTTTTTAACTCGCTCCTGTCCATGCTGCCTTTTGAGTAAGTCGTAGGGTAATCATGCAGTACGTCAGGGTCAATATCCAGGACAATATTATTAAGAGTATTATTATGCAGGAATTCTTCAGCATCTTCCAAATCTTTAAAATTCCACACTCCTCCGTTATAATCTTCAATTTTGTAGGGATTTTCAGGGTTGTAATTCTTCTGAAGCCAGTACACTTTTTCAAAACAATCATTTCTTAAAACATCATTCATGAAGACACTGCAAGGCTTTACAATGCAGAAGCCTCCCATTGGGCGCGTATTATCAGGATGATTGTCAACATGAACATATGACTTCTTATCACCATTATTATGCAGGAATTCAAGAATCTTATGATGCTCTCCCGGAGAGCCAAGAATTACAGGTTTAACTTCCATACTTTACTAATGCGGTAAATTATTTTATAAAACTTTCTGAACCCTTAAAGAATGAGTGCAGCACTTTCTTTGCAAGTTTTAGTCTCTGATTTGCCCTGATAGTTAATAATTTCAGATAATCATCACTCACCAATACTCTTCCTTTCTCAACAAGCAAGGCTTCAACGTGCTGGGTGCCGATTATTTCCACAATTATCCTCCTGCCCCACGCGTTAATCCCAGCCCTTTTAATGCCGCACTTCCTGCACAACGCCAATAATTTCTTTGCACTGTCCAAGTCCCTGCACCCAGCGTGTAGTATGTAAGGTTCAACCTTGAACCATAACTCGAAATTTTCATCATACTCGTGCACTGCCCTGATAATTTCTCCCTCTTTCGCAGCGGAATGATTCTTGTAATAAAAAGCGTTCATCATTTTCCTGTCATTAACTGATTTCCTCAGAAGCAGTATCCTGCCGCTGCAGCTGCTAGTAGTATAATAATCCTTTAACTTGTTGAATTTGTCCAATTCTCTAAGAATGTCCTTGTCAACTAATCCTTCCCTCTTCGCATCAGTGTACGAAATTATTGCCTTCTTCTTGTAATCTTCAAAACTCATCAGCAACAATTATTAATCCTGCCTTTTTATAAATTTTCAATGAAAATAACCAAGAACAATAAATTGATTGCTGACAAAGTATGCGACTGCAAAAGCTGGAAAAGTTTTTTCGGGCTAAGGTTCCGCGCAGGATTCAAGCCTTTTAATGCTTTCCTGATTCACATGCTTCCGGATTCAGTGCTTGACTCTTTCTTCGTGCATTTCAATTTCACTGCAGTATGGCTAACAGCGCAGGGCAAAGTCCTGAAAGTTGAAAAATGCACTCCTAATCATTTCTACGCGCAGGTAAAGAGCCAGAACTTAGTCCTTGAACTGCCGGCGAATAACAAAGCAGGAATAAAAATTGGCG
>PEWF01000046.1 GCA_002779595.1 archaeon CG07_land_8_20_14_0_80_38_8
ATTTAATATTTTCTTGTCGACCTTGCCAGCTTCAGGCCATAATTGGTTATGGATGCTGTTATTATTATTGTATAATTGCCCGTATATTTCCTCAGTCACGAAAGGGGTGAATATGCAACTCATTTTCAGTATGTCAAGGAAAACTTTTTTGTATGTTATTATTGCCGAATTCCTGCTGTTCTTATCATCACCGTATAACCTGTATTTTATCATTTCAATATAATAATCCGCAAATTCATTCCAGAAAAAATTAACAATTACTTTTTTGGCTTTGCTGTATTCATTCTTGTCCATGTATTTTGTTGCTTTTATGATTGTATTGTTCAGAAGATTAATCATCCATTTATCGCTGAAATTTTCTTTCCCTGCTTTCCCTGCTTCTTTCTGCATTTCAAGAAATTTTGCAGCGTTCCATAATTTTATTACAAATTTTGTTCCTCTCACTAATTCCTGCTCCTTGAAAGGCATATCCTCCCCAAGGGATGCATTGGTTGCGAAGAATCTTAAAGCATCAGCTGAATATTTTTCAATCATATCCTGAGGAGATACAACATTGCCTTTGCTCTTGCTCATTTTTTTTCCGTGCTCGTCCTGAACATGCCCTGATATAAGCACATTTTTCCATGGAATATTATTATTATGCAGATAACTTTTCACGACAGTGTTAAATAACCAGAAAGTGATTATGTCATGAGCGTTCGGACGCATACTCATAGGATATATTTTTTTCTGCACTGACTTATCCTTAACAAGTTCAACTGCTAATTGAGGCGTAAGTGAACTCGTAGCCCAAGTGTCCAGCACATCTCTTTCAGGAGTGAAATCACTGCTTCCACATTTGCATTTGCTTCTTGGCTTGTCAACCAAAGGGTCTACGGGCAAATCTTTTTTGTCTGCGAGTTTGACTTCACCGCACTTATTGCAGTACCATACTGGGAAAGGAATCCCGAAGAATCTTTGCCTGCTGATGCACCAGTCCCATCTTAATCCTCTAATCCAATTGTCATACCTGACTTTCATGTAATCAGGATACCATTTCATCTTGTTGCCTAATTTTATGAATTCATCTTTTAAATCCAAATATTTTATGAACCATTGTTTTGATTCAATAATTTCAATAGGAGTCCCGCATCTTTCATGCACGTTTACCGCATGAGTTATTGGTTTTTTGTTAACAAGCAGTCCTTCTTTACGCAAATCCTCAATAATTTTTTTCCTCGCATCATTTATGCTCATGCCTCCATATTTTCCTGCAGTATTGTTCATCAAGCCGTTTTTTGTAATTGCCATACTTAAAGGAAGATTATGAGATTTATACCATTCTATGTCTGTCTGGTCTCCGAAAGTGCAGCACATTACAATGCCTGTCCCTTTTTCAGGGTCAGCGTGCTCGTCAGGAATAATTGGGACAGAAATATCAAATAATGGCACTTTTGCCTTCTTTCCGAATAATTTTTTATATCTCTTATCATCAGGGTGGGCGAAAACTGCAACGCAAGCTGGGAACATTTCAGGCCGCGTGGTTGCTATTATTAAATCGTCTCCATTTTCAAGTTTGAATTTAACGTCAACAAATTCAGATTCAATTTCCTTGTCTTCTAATTCCACTTGTGCAAGCGCTATTTCGCACTTCGGGCACCACAAAGTGGGCGCTTTTAACTGGTATTCCCTGCCCATTTTGTATAATTCAATAAATGAGCGTTGGGATATTTTCCTACAATGCGCATCAATTGTTGAGTAAAATATTGAAAAGTCGCAGCTCATACCTATATTTTTCCAGTCCTGAACAAATTCGGGCCTTATCTCTTCCAGTGTCTTAAGGCATAAATCAATAAATTCCTGCCTTTTCATTTTTGAGCCTTTAACTCCTTTAATTTTTTCAATAAGAAGATTAGTTGCTAATCCGTTATCGTCAGTTCCGAAGGGATAAAATATTTCAAAACCTTTCATGCGCTTGTATCTTACAATAACATCCTGCTGAGTGTAACTTGATGCGTGCCCTATGTGCATTTTTCCGCTTACTGTCGGGGGGGGAGTATCAATGGAATAAAATTTTTTCCTGCTCTTGGAATTAAATTTGTAAGTTTTTTCTTCGGCCCACTTCTTTGCCCAGTGCTGTTCTATTTTTTTTGCGTCATAATTTCCAAGAGTCATACTACTAAAATGTAAAAAGCAGTAATATAAAGTTTTTTATAACTTCCTCTCCTTATAAAAAGTATTATGCCTACTAAAAAAAAGAAGGCTGCTAAAAAAGGCGGCGCAAAAGGTAAAAAAAAAAGTGCTAAGAAGAAAAGATAAAGGTTTAATGGCTGTTAATCCTTTACTATTCACATTTTTTTATTTTTATTATTTTTTTTATTTCAAAACATTTAAGTATTCTTATAATCATTATTAATTTTTAATGAAACCCAATGTTGGCAGAGCAGACAAGTCAGTCAGGCTGGTGCTCAGCGCTTTGTTCATTTACTTGGGATACAAGTATAATAACTTATTTTATTTAGTGTCCCTTATTCTCTTATTCACTGTTTTCACAAATCATTGCTTAATTTATGATTTGTTTAAAATAAACACTGCAGAAAAGAAGCGCGGAAAAAAATGAGCAATGAAATAATCTGGAGAATTGGAGGCGAGGCGGGTTACGGCACTTTAAGCGCGGGAATGCTGCTCTCTAACGTGCTGAAAGATTATGGTTATTATGTGTTCTCAACTGATGAGTATCCGAGTTTAATAAGGGGAGGGCATAATAATTTGACTGTCAGGGCTTCAAAAGATAAAATAACAAGCCATACCAGCCACATTAATATTTTGGTTGCTTTGGATGAATTAACGATTAAGAAGCATAAGGATAAAGTTGCAAAGAACGGGTGCATTATTCACGAGGAAAGCATTAAAGTCAGGGAGCGGAAAGGGGTTTTCTTGTTCCCTGTTCCTTTCAGGGATTTGTCAAAAAAATACGGGGCTCTTCAGAAAGTTATGCAGTCAACAATAGGAATCGGCGCCACTGCAAAAATTCTTGGGCTGGATTTGAATATTATCAAAAAATTTCTGAAAAAAAGTTTCGGAAAAAAAGGTGAAAAAGTTGTTAATACTAATTTTGAAGCATTAAAAGAAGGCTATGACAGCATTAAGAATTACAGGAAATTATTGTTTAAATTTAAAAAGTCAAAGAAGAAGGATTTAATATTGATTGACGGGAATAATGCCATTAGTATTGGCGCAATAAGGGCTGGGTGCAGATTCTTAAGTTCTTATCCTATGACTCCCTCAACAGGCATAATGCAGTTCCTTGCATCAATGCAGAAAGAGCATAATATTCTTGTCCACCAGACAGAGGATGAAATTGCTGCCTTAAATTTTGCATTGGGCGCTTCTTACGCAGGTGTTCGTTCAATGGCTGCAACAAGCGGAGGAGGGTTTGCTTTAATGAATGAAACTCTGAGTTTGGCTGGGTGTGCTGAAATTCCTGTTGTCATCATTCTTGGGCAGCGCCCTGGTCCTGCTACTGGTTTGCCGACAAGAACTGAACAGGGAGATTTAAGGTACGCTTTTCATGCAGGGCATGGCGAATTTCCAAGAGTCATATTCGCGCCCGGCGACGCGGCTGACTGCTTCAATATGACTTTGGATGCTTTCAATCTTGCTGATGAATTCCAGATTCCTGCCATAATATTAACTGACAAGTATTTGAGCGTTTCATTAAGCACTGTCCCTCCATTTAAGAGCAATGGCTATAATATTAACAGGGGAGAATTCGCAACTAATGTTAAGAATGAATTGAAGCCTTTGGAAAAATTCAAGCGCTACGCGTTCACGAAGAGCGGAGTAAGCCCGAGAACAATTCCCGGAGTCAGGAACGGCATCCAGTTAAGCATTGGAGACGAGCATGATGAGGAAGGCAACATTGTTGAAGGCTCTTCTGAGAGGAAGATGATGATGGACAAGCGTTTGCGCAAAATTAACGGCTTGGCAAAAGCGCTGAAGAACAGGGGTGTCAGCGTTTTCGGGGACAAGAATTCGGAAAATGCAATTGTTGCATGGGGCTCAACAAAAGGGATTATTTTAGAAGCATTAAAGGAGTTAAAGATTAAGTTTGTGCAGGTTAAGGTTATGAAGCCCTTCCCTGCTGATGAATTAATCAGAAAAATTGGAAAGCATAAAATGTTAATTCTTGCTGAGAATAATCCAAGCGGGCAATTGGGCTCTTTGATAAGCGAATTTACTGATTTGAAAATTAGTCATAAATTGTTAAAATATGACGGCAGGCAATTCACTCCTGATGAAATTATTAATTTTATGAAGAAGGTGATTAAATAAAAAAATGGTTAGTGTTGACTGGTTAAGAACGAAAGGCGAGCCGAATTGGTGCCCGGGGTGCGGGAATTTCGGATTATGGAACAGCATGAAGAAAGCAATCAGCGAGTTAAAGTTAAAACCTTACAATACTGTAATAACTTCAGGCATTGGTTGTTCAGGCAAACTTCCGCACTGGATGAGAGTGTATTGCTTTAACGGCTTGCACGGCAGGGCTTTGCCTCTTGCAATGGGCATTAAATTAGCCAATCATAATTTGACTGTTATTGCTGAAGGCGGTGACGGGGACGGGTGCAGTGAAGGAACTAATCATTTTGTGCACTTCTGCAGGAGCAATATTAACATTACTTACATTATTCACAATAACCAGATTTACGGCTTGACTAAGGGGCAGGCAAGCCCAACAAGTGATGAGGGTTTTATTACAAAAACTACCCCTTTCGGCGTTGCTGAAAAAGCAGTTAATCCTGTTCTTCTTGCCCTTGCAAGCGGAGCTACTTTTGCTGCAAGGGGTTTTGCAGGCGATATTGATTACTTGTCCAAATTGTACAAGAAAGCGATAAAGCATAAGGGCGCTGCATTAATTGATGTTCTGCAGCCGTGCGTGACTTTCAACCACTTGAACACTTATAAATGGTACCAGAAAAGGATTTACAAACTGAAAAAACCTTTAAAGGCAAGAAGTGATGCAATGAAGAAAGCAATGGAATGGGGTGACAGGATTCCAATAGGAATATTCTACCAGAAGAGGGAGAAAACGTATGAGGAGCGCCTGCCTCAATTGAAAAAAGGCGCCCTGCTTAATCAGGAAGCAAAAACAAATATTAATAAAATATTGAAGAATTTTAAATAATTCAATGGTTCTAGTGAAGTGCAATGCTTGCGGTTACGTCATGGAAAAGAAGAATCTTCGTGATTACTGCCCTGCGTGCGGGATGCCAAAAGCAGTGTTCAAGGATTATAAGCCCTTGATTGAGAAGAACAGGAGTGATTACTTGGAAAATCATATTCATCCAATTCTTGCGCACCTGCCAGTAGCAGGCTCAATAATATTGTTTTCATTATTAGCATTTGATTATTTGTATCCTGATTTTTATGCCATTATTGTTGCAAACACTGCTGAATTTTTCATAACATTAATGCCTTTTTTTATCATTATTGCTGGAATTTTTGGATTGATTGACGGCAAAATCAGGTTCAGGAAATTAAGAACTATATTGTTAACTGCAAAAATTGTTACTGCAAGCAGTATGCTGATAATTTCAATTATTCTGTTTTATTCATCAGGCGCCGATAATCCTGTTATTAACATATTGCTGTCATTCTTATTATTGGTTTGCAGTGCAATTCTCGGAAAAATAGGCGGGAAAATTAATTGCGCAGTAAGATTATGAAATGAGCATTATAATTTTTTCATCCTTAACATTAACGAGTTTAATACTACGCTGACACTGCTTAATGCCATTGCCCCTCCTGCAACCATAGGATTCAATAATAACCCTAAACTCGGGTATAATACTCCTGCTGCTATTGGAATGCCAAGACTATTATAAAAGAGCGCCCAGAACATGTTCTGCTTTATCTTGCTCATAGTCTGCCTGCTCAACTTAATCGCCTTAGACACATCAATCAAGTCATCCTTCATTAACACAATATTGCCCGTCTCCAGCGCTACGTCAGTGCCACTTCCCATCGCTATTCCAATATCAGCCTGCGCTATTGCCGGCGCGTCATTAATCCCGTCACCCACCATACCAACATAACCTTCCTTCTGCAGCTTCTTAACATATTCAGCTTTATCCTCAGGCAGCACGTCAGCGAACACGTTAGTAATCCCTACCTTCCCGGCTATTGCTTTAGCAGTCCTCTTATTGTCGCCGGTTATCATATACACTTCAACACCCATTTTTTTCAATTCATTCACAGCTTCAGGGGAGGATTCTTTAATAGTGTCCGCAACAGTTATTAATCCGATTAATTCTTTTTCTTCCGCCACATAAATCACGGATTCACCCATTTCTTCAAAAAATTTTACCTTGCCACCCGCCTTTTCAGTGTTAATTTTAAAATCATTCATTAATTTCTGGTTGCCCGCGCAGTACAATTTACTTCCAATCATGGCGCTCACACCATGTCCGGGTATGGCTTTAAATCTCTTAACCTTCTTCATTTTTAACCCTCTGGCTTTCTTAACAACAGCTTCTGCTAACGGGTGCTCGCTGCCTTTTTCAATGCTCGCAGCCAAGACTAGCAGCTCTTTCTTGGTGTAATTATTAACTGGATTAATGCTGGTAATATCAGGCTCACCCTTCGTAATCGTGCCCGTCTTATCAAGTATTACGCACTTAATCTTGTGGGCTTTTTCCAATGCTTCGCCGCTTTTGATAAGTATTCCGTTCCGCGCGCCTTTGCCTGTTCCTACCATAATAGCTGTGGGTGTTGCAAGCCCCAAAGCGCATGGGCAGGCAATGACTAATACTGAAACAGTTACTATTAAACTAAAAGTGAAATCTGCATTCAGGAAGAAATACCAAGCAATAAATGTAATCAATGATATGATTAAAACTGCCGGCACGAAGTACGAACTGACTGTGTCAGCGAAGCGCTGAATCGGGGCTTTCTTGGTCTGCGCATCCTCAACCAATTGGATAATCTTGGACAATGTAGTATTGGCTCCGACTTTGGTTGCTTTAAAGTTGAAAGCGCCGTACTTGTTAATCGTTGCGCCTATCACCTCATCCCCTTCCTTCTTTTCAACAGGCATTGACTCTCCGGTTATCATACTTTCATCAATACTGGAACAGCCTGACACTATCACCCCGTCAACAGGTATTTTCTGGCCTGGATTTACTATAATTATATCGCCGGCGATTACTTCATCAATGGAAATCTTCACCTCTACCCCGTTTCTAATAACTGTTGCTTTCTTGGGGCTTAAACTTATGAGTTTCTCAATAGCTTCACTAGTCCTGCCTTTGGCAACAGCTTCCAAGTACTTCCCCAATACTACTAGTGTTATTAATACAGCTGCTGCTTCAAAGAACTGTTCACCCATAGGATTAGTTAACACTAAGTAAACGCTGTAAAAATAAGCAGCACTAGTGCCCAACGCTATAAGAGTGTCCATATTGCTCGTCTTATTCTTCAACGCTGACCACGCCCCCTTGTAAAACTGCAAACCTATATAGAATTGGACTGGTGTTGCAAGAGCCCATAATACGTAATTGGTGTAAATGCCGAACGCATCCATGAAAACCATTCCCAAAAGCAGAGCAGGAAAAGATAAGATGACACCAAGGATTAGTTTCAATCTTAACCTGCTAATGTCTTCTTCGTTGTGCAAACCCGCACTTTCCTTACTAGCCTGTTTTGCATCATAACCTGAATCCTTAACAACCATAATTAAAGCATCCGCGCTCGTCTTCAACTCATCATATTCCACACTGGCTTTCTCAGCAGCAAAGTTTACAACTGCTGATTTTACTCCTTCTGTTTTTTCCAGCCTCTTAGTGAGCAGTGCTGAACAGCTCGCGCAGTGCATTCCAGTAATGTTTAATTTTACAGTTTTCATCCTGCTGCATTGCACCCGCAACTTCCTCCTTTTGGAATCTGGACTGAGCCAAGTTCTTCCTGAACAGCACTGGCATCTGACAAGTCTATATCATCTTTGACTATGAAAACCCCGGGAATCATGCCCATCCAGCAGCTCCAGCTTATAACTCCTTCATTTGCTGGGGTGAATTCAATCACCTGCTCCCCTTTTATTATATCAAATTTTAAACCAAGCGCAGGCACTTGAATAGCATTATTGCAGCTGTTAATCTCCGCTCCGTTAATAATCCACTTAACCGGCACTCCTGCTTTCAGCACAAAACTGTCAGGACTCCACCCATACCTGTTCACTTCCATTCTTATCTCCTGATACCCTCCTGAAATTGCAGCAGCATTATTTGATGCTGCTCCTTCTGCAATGCTTACCCTGAATGTTGCAGCCAGACTGTTCAAGTCATATCCTGAACCTGCAAGGGATAATCCATTATTCACCATTAATAAACCCATTAT
>PEWF01000016.1 GCA_002779595.1 archaeon CG07_land_8_20_14_0_80_38_8
TTCACGCTGAGTTTTGTGCTAATCTGCTCAGCCTCTTTTTTAATATTTTTATTTTCAGTGTCTATGTAAACGTCAATGTCGCTGTTTTTGCCGGCAATGCCTTTAGCGTAGCTCCCGAACAGTAAAGCAATAATTATTTTGTCATTTTTCTGCAATTTTTCAGTAATATTCCTTAATAAAGGATATTTTTGAATAATTTTCAGCAATTTATACTCTTCAGCCATGATAATGTAAGCTTTTGATTCTATTGTTTTCTTCAATGAATAAATTTTATTCCTGCCTTCAGTTACGTAATCCACAACATTTCCTTTCTTCAAGGATGACAATACCTTAATTACGCCCATATGGCTCATTCTGACTTTCCTTGCTAATTCCCTGGCGTGAGAAGAAGATTTCAATAATTCATCGACAATTTCAAAAGTGTAATCTTTAGTTTTCATATGGAAACAATAGTTTCCAATTTTTATAAATGTTGCTGTGAACAGAAAGAAAGACGAAACAGAACACGGCAACAACTGCAAAACCTGACTGGCATAGCAGGAATACTAAGATACAAAATGAAGGAATAGGTTTAATTTATTTTTAATATATATTTACTATATGGTAAATAAATAGTGTGTGTTTTTGGCGTGCCCTCAGCCAGAAATAACAATCTTTTTAAAACAAATTTTTTAACTTTATTGTTTTATGGAATCGTGGGAAGAGGAATTGAAGTATGCTGTTGATTATTTGAATAATTACGAGTTTTCCGAAGCCAAAACATGCATTGATTATGTTCTTGAAGAATTAGGCAGTGAGGCAGAGAATCATGCAGAAGTGATGCTTGCTGCTGCAAAAGTTTACCACAATTTGCCCACGAGCATGGCAAGTCCTGAACTTTACGATGAAGAAGTCCAGCAGGCGCCGAGCATTTGCGACATTACAGAAGGCAATTTAAGGAAAGCAATAGAGTACGCTGAGAAGGCAATGAACATTAACCCTGCAATGAAAGAGGAAGCTTTGGACATAATAGTATTATGTTATAATTTTCAGGCAGAGAAATTATTCACAATAGGAGAAGAAAGTTTAAGCCATTCCAGACTAAATCAGTCAATAGGATACTTGGAAGAACTAATAAAAATGAACCCTGCTGAGGAATCTTACAGGAATACGCTGAAACAAGTCAAGGAATTAACAGATTATGCAATGGAAGGAAGCAATACTCTCGAATAAAAAGTTTTTAAACAATTCAATTTTTGATAAATACTAATGATTAATGAAGAAGAGGTTAAGCACGTTGCTGAACTAGCGCGCTTAGAATTAACTGATGAGGAATTAAGCACTTTTTCAAAGCAATTGAATGATGTGATTGATTATTTCAAAATGCTTGACGAAGTCAAGACAGACAATGTAGAGCCGTCATTCCACCCGTTAAGGACAGAGAACAGGCTAAGAGAAGATGAAACCGGCAAGTGCTTGGACAGGAAGAAAGTATTAGAAACAGCGGTTCACTCGGAGAACGAATACTTCAAAGCTCCGAGAATAACATAGGTGAAAAAATTTGGATTTTATTACTAATTTCGGCGGGGAAGAGTTAGGATTCTCAGGCTTCGAGGAGGATGACGATTACGATGATGATTATTTTGAAATAAGCGATGAAATGGAAGTTGAGGAATTAATGAATTATTACAAGCAAAAATACGGCTTTGAGAGGATAGCAAGATGAACCTTAAAGAATACGTCAAGAAAATCAAGAACAAGGAATTAAACGCTGTTGACGAGATTCAGGATGTGATTAAGAAATGCAAAGAATGGAACAAGGAATACAACTGCTTTGTGACTATTTGTGAGGAAGAGGCATTAAAGCAGGCAAGGAAAGTTGACAAGGAAAGGAAAGGAAAACTTGCAGGAGTGCCGGTCACTGTAAAGGATGCAATCTGCGTTGAAAACGTTCAAAGCAGTGCAGGAAGCAAAATATTAGAAGGCTACAAGCCGCCCTTTGACGCAACAGTAATAAATCGATTAAAAGATGAAGGGGCAATTATAATAGGCAAAACCACGCAGGACGAGTTCGGATTCGGCAGCTACTCAATTAACAGCGCTTACGGAGTGCCTAAGAATCCTTTTGACAAGAGCAGGGCTTGTGGCGGGAGCAGCGGGGGCTGCGCGTGCATTACGCAATTGGCAGATTTCCCCCACATCAGCATTGGCGAGAGCACAGGTGGAAGCATCAGCTGCCCGAGTTTTTTCTGCGGAGTTTACGGCTTAACGCCAACTTATGGATTAGTGAGCAGGTATGGATTAATTGATTACGCGAACAGTTTAGACAAGATAGGGCCAATAGCTAAGTCAACAAGGGATGTTGCTGAGTGCTTAAACATTATTGCAGGCTTTGATGAGAAGGAGCAGACAACCCTTGAAACTAAAAAAGTTGATTACACAAAATTTGAAAACGTGAAAAATTACACAATCGGCCTGCCAAAGGAGTATTTCCAAAACGTTTCACCTGATGTTAAAGCGAAAGTTGATGAAGCCATTAAAGTGTTGAAGGGTTTGGGAGTGAAATTCGTTAATGTGTCATTGAAGATGACAAAATACGTTATTCCAGCGTATTACTTGGCAGCAGTGAGCGAGGCGAGCACTAATTTGGCAAAGCTTGACAGCGTAAGGTACGGGAAAGGAATGGATTTCACTAAGGGGAATTATAATGATTATTACTCAAAACTGAGGAGCAAATTTTTCGGGACTGAGGCGAAGAGGAGGATTATTCTTGGAACTTTTGCAAGAATGAGCGGTTACAGGAGCCAGTATTATTTGAAAGCAATGAAAGTCAGAACCTTGATTATTGAGGATTTCAGGAAAGTTTTTGAAAAAGTTGACTGCCTATTGTCGCCAACTATGATGTTCACAAGCCCTCGTCTGGATGAGATTGAAAAATTAGACCCTTTGCAGGTTTACCAGAGTGACTTGTTAACAGTAGGACCTAACCTTGCAGGGATTCCAATGATGAACGTTCCCTGCGGAAAGGACAGCAAGGGTTTGCCAGTAGGTTTCCATGTCATAGCGAATCATTTGGGTGAGATTAAAGTGTTAAGCGTGAGCAATGCTTACGAAGAAGCGGTGAAAAAAATAAATGATTAGGGATGTTGAGTGCATTATTGGATTGGAAATTCATGCGCAAATGAATACTAAGAGTAAAATTTTCTGCTCATGCCCTGTAAGTGAGGCTCCTCCGAATACTAATGTGTGCGAAGTATGCCTCGGGTATCCTGGTTCAAAGCCAAGGCTGAACAGGAAAGTTTTTGAGAACGGCATAAAAGTTGCAAAAGCCCTGAACTGCAAAGTGCCTGACAATATTTTCTTCAGCAGGAAAAGTTACTTCTACCCTGACATGACAAAAAATTTTCAAATCACGCAGTACGAAATCCCAGTAGGAATCAAAGGATATTTAACTATCAAGTGGAAGGGTGATGATTTGAAAATCCGCATCAGAAGGGCGCACCTGGAGGAAGACCCGGGAAAATTAGTGCACGTGGGGGGGGACATTACAAGCAGCGAGTATACCTTGATTGATTACAACAGGGCAGGAACTCCTTTGGTTGAAATAGTTACTGAGCCTGATTTCACAAACCCTGAACAGGTAAGGGAATTCTTAAGCAAGTTAAGGGCAATACTGGAGCATTTGAACGTTTATGACAGTGAAATGATTATGAAAGCAGACGCGAATATCAGCGTTAAAGGCGGCGCCAGAGTTGAAGTGAAGAATATTACCGGCTTCAACAATATAATGAAGGCATTAGAGTATGAGTATAACAGGCAGAGAATCATGGCAAAGCAGGGAATATTCATTAAGCAGCAGGAAACCAGGGCGTACAGCGACAAATCAAAGATGACTAAATCCTTAAGGATTAAGGAGTCAGAAGCTGATTACGGGTACATTTTTGAGCCTGACTTAAGCTGGCAGACTATGACGAGCAAGAGATTAAAAAATATTACTGATAATATGAGCGAGTTGCCTGATGAGCGCATAAAAAGGTTTGTCAAAATTTACAAACTCACGAATGACACGAGTTACGTATTAGTTTACACTGACAAAGCATTAGCGGATTTCTTTGAGGAGTGCGCGAAGAAAATCAAGAATTATTCACTCCTTGCGAATTGGACAACAACTCATTTGCTGAAATGCTTGAATTATAATAATGAAAATATAAAGAAAAGCAAGATTACGCCGCTATTATTCGCTGAATTTTTGGAGAAAATCAGCAAAGGAGAATTAAGTGAAAGATTGGGCAAGGAATTAGTTAAGGAATTAGTCAGTACGGGCAGGAATATTAATGCAATTATGAAAATGCATAAAATAAAAGTGTGGAAAAATAGTGATATCAAAAAAATAATAGAAAAAGTGGTTAAGAAGAATGAGAAAGCAGTGAGTGATTACAAGAACGGGAACAATAATTCCATTAATTTTTTAATAGGGGAAGTTCTTAAAGAAACAAAGTATCAGGCAAGCGTGGAAAAAATCAGGGAAATAATAATGAGTGTGATGAAATAAATGAGTAATGCTGAACCAAGACCCGAGAATATTGGTGATTTGGACTTTTTTACAAGGCAAATAATGGCACCTAATGGTTTCGCGTTCATGTGGGTTTACAAACCATTATGCCCTGCGTGCGGGAAGGCAAGGCTGAAAAAGCCGAAGAAGACTGCAAAATTTTACGCGTGCGAAGCATGCAAGAAAGAATTCGAAAAACCAGAGTATAACAAATTGTTGGCTTATAATATTGAATACACCTGCCCCGCGTGCGGGAAGAAAGGATTAATTCATGGGGAATGGGAAAAGCCAGGCACTAAAACGTCAAAAGTAATGGTAAAATTTGAATGCGAGCATTGCGGGGAAAAGAACACAATTTACCGCATGAGCAAATTAAAAAAGAAGAAGAAAAAATAAAAAATTTTATAAACAGAATTATTTTAATCGTTTCTTATGAATAATCTTGTCAGCAGGCAGTACTTGGCTTTAATAGCAAGCAGATTCCTTGACTTCCTTGACTTTAAAAATGTTAAGAAAGTTTCCGATTTTAACACCTGCCTTAATAATAAGTATTCCATTAATAATTTCAGCATTAATGATGGATTAAGCAATTACTTAATTATCCAAATCACTCCTTCTAATAAAAGAACCCAAGCATTAACAATGGATTATATTGAAAATGGAAGCAAAGGCATTGTTCTGAGCATTAAGATTAATTCTGCATTAAATTATTCCAAGATTAACCTGAAATGCGATTCATCTGTTAAAAGTTATGAAACTTACAGTGCTGACATCTTTGGGAATAAAATAAACATCAAGACATTAAAAGGCACAAATATATTAAATTTAAAGGATGAGCTGGAACAATTAATAACATAAATTTTATAAAAAGAATTTTTTAACTAATTCCTTTGATGAAATTATTAATAATCCATGCAAATGATGTATTATATGACAGGTCATGCAGTGCTATGAAATGTATTCAGGAATTAACTGATTATTTTCTTCCAGAGGACGTTATCGACTTGAATGACGTTGCAGGGGATATGTCAGTGGGAGCATTATACGAGCGCGGAACAGGGCGCGAATTAATTCTTGACAATGAAGGCATAAAGTACGTTGAAGAACATCTCGAAAAAGGGTACGTCAACCATAACGGCTTGCTGAAATATTCAAAAGAAGGGGAATTGGACAACATTATTGATTTAATAAAGGAAGAGGACAAATTTGTTTTAGCTGGCGGATCCCTTGGAGGCTGCCACAAGAGAGCGTTCAACAATTTAATAAGATTCACCGAAAAAAAGAATCTGGAAATAAATTTGGTGGGCGAAACTGTTTACACAAATAAAAATTCAACAATGAATAGTTTGGATTTTGCAGGATTAAAGAAGATTATTCAAAAATACAATTTCAGTGCTGTAACTTTTGATTCAACTAATAATGTTAAATGGAACTGGAAAAAGGTTGAAGAGGAAGGTGAAAGAGTTTTCAGTTTAGAAATCAAAGGAAAATTATGGCAGAATTGGCTTCCTAAGAATGTAATAACTAATTATTTTGACAATAATAAGTTATTTAAACTATCATTAAATTAGTAAATAATAATGGTGACTATTTTCGGATTAATCCCTCAGGAACTGTATTACATTAGTTTCAGTTTCTTAATATTCATCCTGACAATTCTTGCAATAACACTGACAATTGCATTAATTTGCGCGCTCGTAATGGGCGTTAAAATCGGGAAGAATATACAGGAAAGTTTTGAAGAAATCAAGAAGAAAGCCAAGAAAACTTTCAGAGTGTTTGACGTATTCCTTGACTTATTTGCAGGAGACGATGAAGAGAAAGAAGATGAAGGCGAAGAAGAAGTGTACGTTCTGAAAAAGAAGAAATAATTTCATCCTTCGTACAATTTAATGCTCTTATTTATTATTAATTCAGGCAGGTCAAAATTATACTTGTATTCCTTGAGAGGGGTTTTAGAATATAAATACTTGTCAATGCAGAACTTAGTGTACACTGTATTTGCATGCTCTTTTACTGGCTTGCCGGAATTTCTGATGTTTTTTGTCAAGTCATAAATAAGCCTGCTGTTCATAACATAGCAGTTATCCTGAGGCAGGAGGAAATAAATTTCTTCATTCCTTCTCTTCTTCAGGATTTTTAGGAATTCACAGCCTTTCCAGCCAGCAGGCAGGGGGTATGGAAGCGCAAAAATATACTTTTCAGTATTTGCAGATTCTGCATTATTATACAATTTTACTAATTTATCTGATAATATAGGCGATTTTGCCTTTAAAATCCCAGCCGCCATTATTTCATCAAAATTATCCTTATTCGTCAAATGAATGCCAATTTTGAACGCCATAATTAATTCTTTTTGAGAAAAATTAATTTTAAAATGTTGCTATTTTAATTTTTTTGAATAAAAATTGTCAAGTTTTGTTAAAAAGTTATAGTATAGTTTCTCGCTTTCCTGCCTGCTTAATTTTTTGTCCTGAAAATTGCTTGATTTGCCGAAAATATGCTTGTTCATGTAATCAATTATTAATCCTATCTTCTGGCTTTGGACTATTTCAGGATAATTCGAATTAATGCAGTTGAATCTTTCAACCCTCATAACAGCATCAATGTATGTTTTATTTTTATCATTCTTCTCATCCATTTTATTAATATTTTCAGCGCTTCCGAAGAGTATTGAATTTTTTTTAAGCACTGAAATTCTGAATTTTTCAGGGGCGAAGGAATCATTTTTAAAGTCAGTGCTGGAGGCGTAACTAATAATGTGAAGCGGGAGAATACCTTTAATTTTTGGATATTTCCTGTATAATTTAATTTCTTCTTTGCTCATTTTTCCATTAATGTCTTCCCAAACATTATAATTTAATCCTGCATTAATTTTTTCTGATAAGTGCTTGCAGAACGTTTCTGCCTCTGCCTGCAAAGTAAAATTCGGGAAAGCAGTTACATTAACAGAGTATTCTTTAAGAATGAATTTATTAAATTTTTTTATTAATTTTGTTGTTTCTGTTAAGAATTTTCCAGCACGAACCCCTCTTTTTTTAAAACAAAAAAGGTCAACATCATGGATTATTTCTTTCTCCTTCCCTTGCACTATGCTTCCTGAGAAATTAAGCAATGCAACGCGCTTATTTAATGCATTTTTAACATTACGTTTCTGAAAATAATCCTGTGATGCTCTGATTAACTCTTTATTAGTCAAATAAGGATTCATAACAGTGTTTAAAAATTTATATTATAAGTATTTTGCGGGGACAGGAAATTTTTAAACAAAAGAATAAGATTATGTCTGCAGGGGACGAGATTTGAACTCGCGTAGGCACTAAGCCAACAGGTCCTAGGCCTGTCCCGTTTGACCGCTCCGGCACCCCTGCAAATAAGAAAGGGCATCTTATTATTTAAAAAGTTTTAAAAACCAAAAAATTACAATTATAATGTTAACTTGCTTCAGTAGCTCAGCGGTAGAGCGCGTGCCTAGTAAGCATGAGGCCGGGAGTTCAATTCTCCCCTGAAGCTTTTTTTGTTTTATTTCAGTAATCCTTTGATTATTACTTCTATTGCTTCCTTCTCAG
>PEWF01000031.1 GCA_002779595.1 archaeon CG07_land_8_20_14_0_80_38_8
TTTTTCATCATGCAAACAATAACCCAAACGAGTGCTGGGCGAAACAGTATCATAAATTTCTTCATTAACCTTTCTAAGGACAAGAATCAAATCTTCCATAAAAGAATTAAAAACACCACTAATGCTTAATTGTTATGATAATAGTTTTAGAAGGCGCTGACGGGAGCGGGAAAAGCACTCAGGCAAAAAAATTATACGAACACTTAACAAAGAAAGGTTATGAATGCGAATTAATGAAATTCCCTTATTATGACAGCGCGACAGGGAAGAAAATAAAAAAATACCTTGATTGCGAACTAAAAATGACAACCCTTGAATTCACAAGGGCGCAGTATGAAAACAAACTCGAAAAAAACGAGACAATACAAAAATACCTGAATGAAGGCAAAATAATAATCCTTGACAGGTACTCGTTAAGCACTTACGTTTACGCAGCAGCAAATTATGACGAGCCTGAAAGGACAAAAATTATCAGCACTGTCAAGAATTGGCAGAAAAACCTTGTAAAAATAAGTTTAGGATTCTTCCTCGATTTGCCGCTGAAAATAAGCAACGAAAGGACTGGCGAAAGAGCAGAAAATAAAGACTTGTTCGAAAAAAATAATGAATACATGAAAAAAGTTTACGAAGTTTACAAAACAGAAGCAGAAAAGGAAGGGTACGCAATAATAAACTGCGCAAACCATGAAGGATTGCAGAATAGCAGGGATGAAATATTCAAAGAAATCCTCAACAGCATTAAATCAAAAACAAGTCTAAACGTTTAACCATAACTGCCTGATTATTATAAAAATTTTTCAAACCTGCAAGGAATCCTGACTCGCCCTTTGCATGCTTTCGGTACCACTTATACGCGAACAAGATAATCCTGTCATACTCGTTCTTCTCGTCATGATTTGACAGAGCAGGACTATCCCTTAACGCAATGCCTGAATCAGTGAATTCATACTTCAAACCCTCAGCCCTGCCAATCACCCTCTTCAAATAGGAAATGAAACTCCCGCGCTTCTTATCCTTCAGGTTATTAATCAGTTTGTTAAGCATTGCTTCATGCAGTTTCAGGCTTGACTCAGTCAATAATCCGAAGCATAAGATGAAGCAACCGATTACTGACAATAATGATGACAATTTGAACAAGAAATCCGCCTCCCTGAAACCTGCAGATAATAATATCAGCGCCATGCCTGATGATACGAGCAAAAACTTATTCTTCAAAGGCAGAACATTAACTGAAGAAACTGCAAAATTGTAAAAAATAAAAGCAGAATAAATTATTGAAAAAGATAAGAGGAATAAATGCATGCCAGTGCTTGACAAAGTGTCAAAATCCTGAAGGAAAGAATTAACTGCAAGAATGCTCAAAGAGAAAATAATCAAGGGAGAAAAAATAAGGATTAAATAATTCCTGTTCCTGAAAATTAACGAATCCTTAACAATAAACGATGCAATAAGCATTAAAGTCAAGGAGCACATCATTGAAAAAACTGAAAAAACGTTAATAAGGACTCTGCCGAAAGATGTCAGGAAAAAAATGCTCCCAAGAATGCTGAGCCCGAAATAAGCCAGAATGAAAAAAGCAGCCATTAAAATAATCTTGGAAACAAACCTCTTAACTCCGCCGCCGAATAATAACAGGAAAACAACACTCATCAATAAGATAATGTCAACCATGAAAAAAATGCTGTCAACGTATTCAGGATAAGCGAAACTGAAATAAGTGGAGAGGAAAGTCAGACTAATACCAACGCACATCAAATAAAAAATGTAAACCTTGTCCATTTAAATCCCCTTCATTATAAAAGGATGCGGGTTTTTAAAATAGTAACTGCTGCTGAAAAATTCATAAATATTTATATATTCAATTAATTTAACTATAACGTATGCAGGTTTACTTTGCAGGAATACAGGAAGTTTCAAGCATAGATTATCCAGGAAAATTATGTTCAGTTGTCTTCTTTCAGGGCTGCAATTTAAGATGCAGGTTCTGCTACAACGCTGACCAGTTAGGATTCACCAATAAAAAACCATTAAACCACATTTTTTCCGAAATAACCAAAAATCTGCAGGTAATTAACAGTGTAATGCTCAGCGGCGGAGAACCGCTCATTCATGAAGAGGCAATACTGAAAATCAGGGAATGGTGCAATAATCACGACTTAAAATTGGGAGCGGAAACTAACGGGACATTCCCAACCCGTTTGCAGAGATTAATGGAATTGAAAGCATTTGATTTCATAGCAATGGACGTTAAAAGCGCATTCAATGAAGATGATTACGAGAAAGTAACTGGTTGCAGAAGGATGTTCCCCCAATACATGAAAAGTTTCAGACTGCTCAAAAACAGCAGAGTCCCGCACGAGTTCAGATTAACAGTCACTCCCGCACTGCACAGCATTGAAAACATTATGGCAATAAACGAGGAAGTAAAACCCTCAAAATTAGTACTGCAAAGATTCCAGGCAGGCGAGAAAGTAATGGACAAAACCTTAAACAACGTATTCTTCCCCTCGCACTTTGAAAAAAGATTAAAGATGTGGAGCAGCAGGCAGAAAAATACTGAAATGAGATTCTGGAACTAACAAATTATCCTCATCAGCAATAATTTTAAAAACGTGTTAATCATTAATTAAATCATGCTTGACATAAACCTGTTCAGGACTAATCCTGAAATTATAAAAAAGGATTTGAAGAAAAGAGACAATACTGAAAAGATTGGATGGGTTGACGAAGTAATAAAATTAGACTCTGAGTGGAGAAAACTCACCCAGAAAAGGGACATATTAAAAAATCTGAGAAACACGGTGAGCAGGGAGATTGCCTCAACAAAAGACAAAAAAGAGAAAACCAAGAAAATTAATGAGATGAAAAAAAATAATGAATCAATACTCGCGGCAGAGAAAAATATTAACGAGAAAAAGGAAAAAATTGACTACTACTTGGCAAGGATTCCGAACATATTAGACGACGACGTGCCAGCAGGAAAAGACGACACAGAAAACGTTGAATTATACGCTTCCGGAAAAAAACCAAAATTTAATTTTAATCCGAAAAGGCATCAGGAATTGTGCGAAAAAAATGACTGGTATGATTTGGAGCGCGGCGCGAAAGTTGCAGGAGCAAGAAGCTACTACTTAAAAAATGATTTGGCAGTCCTTGAACACGCAATAATACAATACGCTATGGATTACCTCTTAAAGAAAGGGCATACATTCATGACCGTCCCCTACATGTGTTATAACAAGTGCTTTTACGCAACAGGATTCCTGCCCGCAGGAGAGGAAGACATTTACAGGATAGAAAATGAAGACACAAGCCTTATCGGGACAAGCGAAGTGCCATTAGTCGCGTACCACATGGACGAAACACTGCTTGAAAGCGAGCTTCCGAAAAAATTCGGAGGATTCAGCGCGTGCTTCAGAACAGAAGCAGGAAGCCACGGAAAAGATGAAAAAGGATTATTCAGGGTTCACCAATTCAACAAGATAGAAATGGTAATATTATGCAAACCAGAAGACAGCCCAAAAATCTTTAAACACTTGCTTAAAACTGCTGAAGAATTCTGGCAAAGCCTTGGAATACACTACAGAGTAGTTAACATATGCACTGGTGACATGGGAGTCACGGCAGCAAAAAAGTATGACATAGAAGCATGGTTCCCAGGGCAGGACAAATACCGGGAAGTCGGGAGCTGTTCAAACATAAAAACTTACCAATCCAGAAGGGCAAATATTAAATACAGGGAAGAAAACGGGAAGCCGCCGAAAGATTACGTCCACACCTTAAATAACACTTTAATCGCAGTTCCAAGAGGTATGATCCCAATGCTTGAACAATTCCAGACAAAGGAAGGCAAAGTCAAAATACCAAAAGTGCTGCAGCCATACATGAACGGGAAGAAAATTATCGGATAAAAACCTTTTAAATAATCGGATTAATTCTAATTTATCATGGAAAGAAAAGGAACAGCAAAAACCGGAGAATCATACGTGCCTGACTCGAGCGTACTCATTGAAGGATTAGTCAGCGAAATGATTGAAAAAAAAGAAATACAAGGCACTATCATATTGCCTGCTGCTACGCTCGCAGAACTGGAGCATCAGGCAAATAATGACTCACCAAGCGGATACTTGGGAATAGACGAAATCAAAAAATTAAAAGAGTTAGAGGAGAAAAAGAAGATAATCCTTAACTACTCAGGAAGAAGGCCATCACCATTAGATATTAAGAACGCTAATAAAGGAGAAATTGACAATTTAATCCGCGAAGTTGCAGCGGAAAATAATGCCACATTGATAACAGCGGACAAAGTCCAGCACGAAATCACGAACGCGATGGGCATAAAAAGCATACTGAAAGTTTTTGAGAAAAATGTTGAAACTATAAGCATAGAAAAATTCTTCGACGAAACAACTATGAGCGTGCACCTGCGCGATAATACAACTCCTAAAGCCAAGAAAGGAAAACCAGGAGAATGGAAATTCGAAGAAATAAGCAAAAATAAATTAACAACTAATGAAATCAAGGATTATGCAAAGGAAATCACTGAAAAAGCCAACATGGACCCTAACAGTTTCATAGAAATAGAAAAAAGAGGCTCAAGCATTGTTCAGTTCAGGAATTACAGGATAGTAATGACTCACCCGCCGTTAAGCGACGGCTGGGAAATCACTGCAGTGCGGCCAGTGAAAATATTAACATTGGACGATTATCATATTAATGAAAAACTGCACACCCGCCTGGAGAAACAAGCTGAAGGAATACTCGTTGCAGGAGCGCCGGGCAACGGAAAAAGCACGTTCTGCCAGGCACTGGGAATTTTTTACTTAAAAAATAATAAGATTGTAAAAACAGTAGAAGCGCCAAGGGACTTAATACTCCCGCCTGAAATCACCCAATACTCAAAAAATGTTGGAACTAATGAGGAAATACACGACATATTATTATTATCACGGCCTGATTACACTATTTTTGACGAGATAAGGAATACTGACGATTTCGAACTATTCAAGGATTTAAGATTAAGCGGTGTCGGAATGGTGGGAGTAGTCCACGCCACTAACCCTATAGACGCAATACAAAGATTCATAGGAAGAGTGGAATTAGGAATGGTTCCAAGCATAATAGACACAGTAATATTCATAGACAAAGGGCAAATCGGAAGAGTACTAGAAATTAACATAACTGTAAGGGTGCCGAGCGGGATGACAGAAGCAGACTTAGCACGGCCAATAGTAGAAGTCAAGGATTTCATGACAGGAGAATTAGCCTATGAAATGTACACTTTCGGCGAGCAAACAGTAGTAATCCCGGTAAAGGACATGCCAAAGCACAGCGTTGCAAGAAACATAGCCAAAGACGTTCTAAAGGAAAAAGTAATGAAAGAACTGCCGAAGAATACTCCATTCAAAATAAGCATGCCTTCAGAAAACACCATAGAAATACAAGTCCCAAAAGACAAAATAGCAGGAATAATAGGCAGGAAAGGGGCAAATATTGGACAACTGGAAAAAAAAATAGGAGTCAATATTCAAGTCAGGGAATTAACCGGCGAAGACTCAGGACAAGAAGACTATAACAATGAAAGTGACAGTGCTGATTATACAATAAAAGAAGGCAGAAGAAGCGTTGAAATCATCCTCAACCCGAGAATGGAAGGGAAAAATGTTGAAATATTCAGCGAAGGCAAATTAATATTATCAGGCAGCGTAAGCAGGAAAGGAAGCATAAAATTAAACAAGAAAACCTCTGAAGCGCAGAAATTAATCCAGTTAAAAAATTTAGGCAAAAAATTGCAGGTAAGGGTATGAAAGTACTATTCTTTTCAGACGCGCACGCAGACAAAAAAAGCATAAAAAAAGTAATAGAAAAAAGCCGGAATGCAGACTTGCTGGTATGCGCTGGTGACTTAAGCATGATGGAAGAAGGATTCGGGGAAATGCTTGAAGAACTAAAAAAAGTTAACAAGAAAATATTAATAATACCAGGCAATAATGAAACCCCTGACTTCATGGACGAAGGAATAGACGATTACGAAAACATTATATCAATAGAGGACGAGATTTACCAGGACATGAACATTAAATTCTTGGGAATAGGCGGAAGCACAATCACGCCGTTCAACACCCCTTACGAATTATCAGAAGGTGAGTTCAGGAAAAAATTAAGCAAATACGACAACACCATAACAGTATTAGTGACTCACTCGCCTGCAAAGGACACAAAACTTGACAAAACCAGCACAGGACTGCACGTCGGAAGCTCTGCAATACGCGAATGGGTTGAAGAAAACCAGCCAAAACTTCACTGCTGCGGACACGTTCACGAAAATGCAGGAAAAGAAGAAATGATAAAAAACACTTTAAGCTTCAACCCCGGAGCAGAAGGCAGGATAATAAAAATATGAAAATATTAATCACAGGAGCGCCGGGCACAGGGAAGACCAGCATCAGCAAAATTTTAAGCCAATTAATGAAGATTCAATACTTTGACATCAAAAAAATCATTAACTCGCACCCGGAAGTTGTTGAAAGAATAGAATGCAAAGAGAAAATAATCAATCCATTATTAAAAAAAATATTAGCAAAAGAGTTGCCGAAGGATTACATTATTGACACGCACTTAATAGAGTACGCGCCAAAAACCGACGTCACAGTAATACTCAGGTGCAACCCAATAATATTAAGAAAAAGACTTGAAAAAAGGAAATATTCCAAAAAGAAAATCAGGGAAAATTTGGAAGTTGAAGTCATAGATTACTTCACGCAGCTAACAAAAAATGACAAAGTCATAGAATACAACACCTCAAAAAATACAATAAAAGAAAATGCCGAGAAAATAAAAAACAAGATAATAAAAAAAGAATACAGCAAAGGAAGCATTCAATGGACAAAAAAAGAATACTTCACAATGCTGAAATAAAATCCTTACTCGTAAAAGTGCTGGTTATTCAATTCTTCTTCAACCCAGTACTTGTTAAATTCTCTTTTCCCTGCCTCTCCTAAGAAATATGAACTATACTCTTCCTCAACAGCCTTAAGAACACTGTTAGGTATTTCTTTTTTTGGCAAAAAGCCTCCAATATTTCTTAAAATGTCTTCAATACTTGCTTGTTCAAAATTAATATTTTCCACAATTACTCACCCCCTGTAAATTATTCCTGATAAGAAAAGAATTGAAAATCTTGGTTTTAAAAGAATTTCGATTTTTTGGTTAGGCAAAGTTGCCGGTGATAAAAATACCTCTTATTTATTTACCATATAGTAAATATATACTAAAGATAAGTTCCAGCCCGTTATTTTTAATATTATAATTTTTTCTTTTCAAATTCCAAATCAATCCTGCGCACAAAATCGCCAGACTTCATTAATAACTCGCCTTTCCAGTTCTTATCCATTTTGTCAGGATTCACAGCCAATGAAAAAACACTGTTAACACATTTGTTAAGAGTGACAGTTTCAGGAAAACTAAAAGCATTAATACGCGGGTTAATGCTAAAATTAACAATTCCATCATCAGATTTTTCACCCTCCAAGAACCACTTGAAATCAACACCTCCTTTGTTCAGAAAAACATGCCTCACACTCTCAACAATTTCAACCCTGCCGAATGCAGCCCTCTCGTTCCAGTCAAGCAATAAAACCATAAAAATAATATACCACTCACTTACATATAAATTATTGCTGAATGATTACATTAATACTTGCAATTATCGGCGGACTGCTCTCAGGCATAATAACAGGACTACTGCCAGGACTGCACCCGAACATTATAGCAAGCATAATGCCAGTTGATTCAGGAATAGAAGCAGGAATACTATTATTCTCCTGCCTAATCACGAGCAACATCTTCGAATTCTTAAGCGCAGCTTATCTCGGCACTCCGGAAGAAGGTGAATCGCTCGCGAAGCAGCCGCTGCAGCAGTTAATCATGAACAAACGAGGAATCACTGGCATGAAAATAGTGGCTTACACAAGCATAATAACGTACGCAGTATTCCTCCTTATAAGCATAGTGTTAAGAAGTGCAGTAATAAGCATTTATCAGGCAGTGAAAAAGTATGCATGGATACTCTTGGCGGGCATCAGCCTGCACTTGCTAATAAAAGAAAAAAATACGAGATTAGCGCTGATGTTCTTCATCATTGCAGGCGCGCTCGGAATCATAACCTTCAACATGAACCTTACTGAACCGTTCCTGCCGTTGCTCACAGGATTATTCGGGCTGAGTTCAATCATAA
>PEWF01000042.1:0-368 GCA_002779595.1 archaeon CG07_land_8_20_14_0_80_38_8
GCAGATCAATTTTTAGAAATCTTTGACGGTTTTTCCATTGGATCAAACGATTTAACCCAGCTGGTTTTGGGAATTGACAGAGATTCGTCATTTCTAGCCAAAATCGGAGACGAAAGAAACGAAGCCGTTAAACAAATGATTTCTGTAATCATTAAAAAATGCCAAGAAAAAGGAAAATATATCGGCATTTGCGGAGATGCCCCAAGCAGTTTTCACGAATTCACTGAATTTTTAGTAAAAGAGGGGATTGAATCAATTTCAATCAGTCCGGATGTGGTTATTAAAACAATAATGAATATTGCCGAAATTGAAAAAAGATAAAAAAAGCGGTATCTCTAAATATAGGGACACCGCTAATAATTCCGGTC
>PEWF01000042.1:393-8142 GCA_002779595.1 archaeon CG07_land_8_20_14_0_80_38_8
CTTCTTTTGACAATGTCAGGAGCTAATTGTTTCATCCTGCTCGCTGGAGTGTTCTCGCGCTTCCAGTAGCGGCTCACGTTGACAATTTCAGGCTTCACTTCAAGGATTAATTTAATGGTTTGCAGGAAATCCTTTTCTGACTCGCCCGGGAAGCCGATAATAATGTCAGTTGAAATTGTCAAATCCTTCACTTTGCTGCGGAGATAATTGCACGCTTCTGCGAATTCTTCACTAGTATAATTTCTTTTCATTAGTTTAAGGATTTTATTGCTGCCTGACTGCACTGGCACGTGGATGAATCTGAAAATTTTAGGATTAATTAATAATCCGCCCAATTCCTTCCTGGCTTTGTAAGCGTGCGAAGGGTTCATCATTCCAATCCTGACTTTGAACCAGCTGTTTAATCTGACAATTTTCTGCAGCAATTTTATGATATTAGTGTTAATGTCCAAGCCGTAAGCTCCAGTGTCCTGCGCTGTGAGCCAGAATTCCTTAACACCCCTTTGCAGCGCGTCATTTAAATGTTTTATAATATTATCCTCGGAGTATGAATATAATTCCCCTCTTGCCATGCGCGTCGCGCAGTAAGAGCACTCGCCCAAGCATCCCTCGCACACTGGTATTATCTCAATTACCTTATTTTTCTGTATTGGAACAACCCCCACTTTGCACATTTTTTCGCGCTTCAATGATTCCTTAACATCTCCCTTAACTGCTTTTATCGCATCCTTTAAATTATCGCATCCTATGAGTGAGTGATTAAATTTTTCCTTCAACAATTTTGTTCTTGTGCGGGTTAAGCACCCGGCAATTATTACCTTCTTATTTCCTGGAATCTCTGAAATGTATCTTACTATTTTATTCTCCGTGGGCTCCTTCACTGCGCAAGTATTAATTATTATAATACCTGCATTCCTGGCTGACTTCACTATTTTTAATCCTTCTTTTTTAAGCAAATTTTCCATAATTATTGAATCTGCCTGGTTCAAACTGCATCCGAAAGTCCTTATGAAAACATTCATAACAATTCCACCCTTTTAACGCTCGCATTGAATCCTGAAATTATCCTCACCTTTTTCTTGAAAAATTTTTCCAGAATTTCCAGCAATTCCTTATTCGCCCTGCCTTTCACGGGCTTATTTTTCAGGCGCACAACGTAAACATTATCCTTCTTTTCAACGCTCTGCTCTTTTGCATTAGTTTTGACTTTTACTGCAATAATCATTTCCTTAACAACCTTATAAGCCCTGCGCTTGCAATTCCTGCAATCACTGCATTGTTGAAGAATGACGAGAAAGCTGCAAAGAATAAGAATAATAATAAATTCTTCAATGAGTTAACAAAAAATTTATTGTTCAGGTAATCATATCCTGCAGTGAAATACGTTAATGCGCACGCTGCCAGTAATATAATATTATTGGAATAAAAAACTCCGAGAATTAATCCTATGATTGAGAATTCAAGAGCGTCAGTGTAATTAATATTCAGGAAGTGGAATAGGATTATTGCAAGGAAGAAAGTTATAGTTGTGAATGAATAATTAATCATGAAAGAGTAATAAAATACTGCAGTAATCAGCAATATTGAGAGTACTTTTACGATTTTTTCAAAAATTTTATCCTTATTCTTTAATTCGTCAATGCTGTAATGCGCAGCAAAGAATCCGATTAAGTAGGATAACGGGATGAGTAATATTTGAAGCATAATTATTAAAAAGGTGCGTTTAATTTAATACTTTTATGGTTTATCATCCATTGGAGGATTCATTCCTGCTGCAGAAATGGGTTGCAAAATTCAGCAAAGGAAAGAGGGTTCTTGACATGGGCACTGGCAGCGGGATTCAGGCAATCACTGCTTTTGAGGCAGGCGCTGAGAAAGTAATTGGTGCTGACTTGGATTCCAAATCAGTAATTAAGGCAGGGAAGAATGCTAATGCGCGGAATGCAAGGATTGAATTCAGGCAGAGCAACTTATTCTCCAATATCAGGAGTGATGAAAAGTTTGACTTAATTATTTTCAACCCTCCTTACCTGCCTTATGATGAGAATTTGCCCGGTGATATTGACTTGTCAGGAGGGGAAGTCGGCAATGAGTTAAGCATTGAATTCCTGAAGCAGGCAAGGGATTATCTGGAAAATGGCGGATTCATATTGTTAATCAGCTCTTCAATAAGCAATCCTTTTGAAATTTTTAGCAATGCTGAAAGTTTAGGATACGTTTACGAAATACTTGAGGACACAACACTTAACATGGAAACCCTTTACTGCGTGAAATTCGAATTAAGCGAATAAAAAGTTTTAAAATTGGAAGATTTGAATTGTTAATTCATGCTTATTGGTATTGTTGGCAAGCCTAACACTGGGAAGAGCACTTTTTTCAAGGCGCTTACTTTGATGAACGTGCTGATTGAGAATTATCCCTTTGCAACAATTAAGCCCAATAAAGGGGTTGGTTACGTTAGGGTTGAATGCGTTGAAAAAGAGTTCAACATTAAGTGCACTCCTGCAAAAGGCTACTGCGTTAATAATACGCGCTACGTTCCTGTCAAATTATTGGACGTTGCCGGCTTGGTGCCGGGAGCTCATGAAGGCAAAGGCATGGGCAACCAGTTCCTGGATGATTTGAGGATGGCTGATGCTCTGGTTCACATTATTGACGCGAGCGGAAGCACTAATGAGAAAGGCGAAATTGTCAAGGAAGGGAGTTATAATCCTGCTAATGACATCAAATTTTTGGAAGAGGAGCTTGACTATTGGTATCTGGGAATATTGAATAAGAACTGGAACAAGTTTGCAAGGAAGGCAGAGCAAACTCATACTGAATTGTACAGGTCAATTGCTGAGCAGTTAAGCGGCTTGAGGGTTACGGAGGACATGGTAAAGGATGTGCTGAAGGGTTTCAGCATTGCCAAGCCGACTGAGTGGACTAATAATGACTTGTTGAAATTGTCCAGGGAGTTAAGGATAATAACTAAGCCTATTATTATTGCTGCAAACAAGATGGACAGGGCAGTGAGCAGAGAGAATGTGAAAAAGCTGAAGGATGAGTTCCCTGATAAAGTGATTATTCCATGCAGTGCAGAAGTTGAACTGGCGCTAAGAGAGGCGAATAATAAGAGTATTATTGCTTACGCTCCAGGGAATAATAATTTCACGATTCTGAAACAGGATTTGCCTGAGAATCAGTTAAAGGGTTTGGAATTCATTAAGAAATTCTTGTCAGAGACTGGTAGCACTGGTGTTCAGGACGTGTTGGACACTGCTGTTTTTAAGGTGTTAAAATTTATTGCAATTTTTCCCGGAGGGGTTAAAGGATTCAAAGACAGCAAAGGCAGGACTTTGCCTGACTGCTTCCTGTTGCCTGGCGGAAGCACTGCACTGGATTTTGCCTACACTATTCATTCTGATATTGGCGACAAATTCGTTAAAGCAATAGATGTGCGCACAAGGAAAGCACTGGGCAAGGATTACAAGTTAAAGCACCGGGACGTTATTGAAATAATGACAAGGTAAGATTTTAAAGCACTATTTTTCTAATAATAATTTAATTATGAGAATAGTTGTTGTTAACAAGAAGAAGTGCACAGCAGGGAAAGGGTGCGATTACGTTTGCATGAATTTCTGCCCTATTAACCGGACCGGCAAGGACTGCATAGTTGAAGGCGCTGACGGGAAAATTGTTGTGGAAGAGGAATTATGCATTGGGTGCGGTATCTGCGTTAATAAGTGCCCTTTTGACGCTGTCAAGGTTGTGAATCTGCCTGACGAGCTGGAGTCAAGAATGATTCATTCTTACGACAAGAACGGTTTCAAGCTCTTTAATTTGGTGATTCCTCAGAAGAAGCAGATTATGGGATTAGTGGGAGTTAACGGCATTGGGAAGAGCACTTGCCTTAACATTTTGTCAGGGCAGTTAAAGCCTAATCTGGGCAATGATTTTGGGGAAGTTGAAGGCCAGAAAATTATTGATTTTTTCAAGGGCACTGAGGCGCAGAATTATTTTGAAAAATTGTACACTACTGGTTTGGAAACCAGTTATAAGCCCCAGTACGTTGAGCAGATTCCGAGAATTTTCAAAGGCAGCGTCAAGGCATTATTGAACAAAATCAGTGAAGGCGACGTTAATAAAGTATGCAATGAATTGGGCATTAAGCACGTATTGAACAGGAAAGTTGGTGATATCAGCGGCGGAGAACTTCAGAGGGTGGCGATTGCAGGTGCTTTGCTGAAGAAGAGTGATTTCTTATTCATTGATGAGCCTTCAAGCTACTTGGACATTAAGCAGAGGCTAAAGGTTGCTAATTTGTTAAGGAAGCATGGAAGTGAGAAGGAGTGCGCAGTGGTTGTCGAGCATGACTTAATCATGCTTGATTACCTTGCTGACGTTGGGCATATCATGTATGGCAGGGCCGGGGTTTACGGCATTGTGAGCAAATCATTGTCAATAAGGGAGTGCATTAACACTTATCTGGAAGGTTATATTAGGGAGGATAATATGCGCTTCCGCAGTGAGGAGATTAAGTTTGAGGTTAAAGCGCCGACTAAAGCGCTGAATAATATTCCTATTATTGAATGGAGCAATATTGAGAAGAAATTAGGGGATTTCAAATTGAAAGTGAAGCCTGGAATCCTGATGAGGAATGAAATAATCGGCGTGTTAGGAGAGAACGGGACTGGCAAGACGACTTTTGCAAAAATTTTGGCAGGAATGATTAAGCCTGACAAGGGCAAAACAGACACGAGCGTTAAAATCAGCTACAAGCCCCAGTATGTTCAGGTTGAGAATGATGATTTTGTCAGGAGCGTGCTAATGAAAACTCCTCCTTCAATGATTGAACGATTGGACTTGTCCCACTTGTTAAAGAGGAAATTGTCCGAGTTGAGCGGGGGCGAACTTCAGAGAGTCGCGATTGCTGAGTGCTTAAGCAGGGACGCTGACGTTTACTTGCTGGATGAGCCGAGCGCGCACTTGGATGTTGAGCAGAGATTAAATGTGGCAAAAATTTTAAGGGACGTGATTAAGAAGAAGGAAGCCAGCGCTTTCGTTATTGACCATGACTTATTATTCATTGATTATTTGAGTGATAAATTGTTAGTATTCCTCGGCAGTGCAGGACTGAATGGCGAAACTAACGGCCCTGTGGAAATGAAAAAAGGCATGAATTTGTTCTTAAAGGATTTGGGCATCACTTTCAGGAGGGATAAGGACACTAAGCGCCCAAGGGCTAACAAGTTAGGAAGCCAGAAGGATGAGGAGCAGAAAAATGCAGGGGAATATTATTATCAGTGATTTATAAAGAAACTACGTCAGTTCGAACCACAGGGAACACTATTATTTAAACCTTGCTCATCCTGTAAAGGTTTAAAAATTGAAAAATGGTTTTCTTATCCAAGAGAGGGTAAAAATAATATGACATTAAGGGCGCAATTTTTTGTGGCATTATGTTTGGGTTACGTAATCCATTCATATCTGAAGAAAACAGGCTTGAATTTCCTGGTTAAACCAATACTTAAAAGCAGGAAAAAGGCAGTGCTGACATTTTTAGTGGCTTTGTCAGTAATATGCTCGTTTTATGATTATTTATAATTAAACTCCTAATAATACTGTGATTAAATTCCTGATTCCAGGCCCGAAACCAAGTGCGAAAATGATTAATTTTAAGTAATTGTTGAATTTTTTGTCAGATTTGTCCTTGTCAACGTAATACAATACCGGCAATAATACTATTATTTTAAGGAAATACATTACAAATCCTGTGTTAAACATGCCTGCGAAGAACCCTCCTAAAACGTGTATTTCGCTGTAATTGAAGAAGTCCACGTTAACGAAACTGCTTGTGGCATCAAAGAAGTGGGATGCAATGATTGCAAAATTAAAATTATCCTTGAATAATGCATACTTTCTTCTTAACAATAGGAATGGCATTAGTGACAAAGCGTAAAATATTATGAATAAAACTATTGCTTCAGGGTTTACCACGTTCATCATGAATAAGTAAGGGATTATGAACACTAAAGGAGTAATAATGGTAATCTTGTAATTAGTCCTGAACTTATTGTCCAATAATAATGTGATAATGCTTAGTGTGAAGAATATTATCCACACCCCGGGAGTGACTGTCCAGAAAAACCTTGGATAAACTCCCTTGTCAGCTAATACTCTAATAATAGCTCCTAGGGTGATGAATGGGATAATGCTTAATGCTGTTTTGTAGTCAAAATTAATCTTTAACTGCTTCAATAATTTGTATGAGAAGTAAACTATTAATATTGCAAGCAAAGCGTATGCAAGGGTGTCAAAAATGTTGTAAGTTTCAGGATGGTTCCAGCCGTTAATGAAGAATTCCTGGAAAAATTCTGAAACGTTCATTTTTTAATCCCTCTTTCAATATTTTCAACCTTGCTCATTACCTCTTTTAATTCTTCAATAATAATGTTAATGCTGTTTTTCACTGTTTCAAGCTCTAATTCAGCACTGCTCTGCTGGAAAGGTGATTCCTCAATAAAATCAGGAGCTGGGGGTGCAGGCGGGGCGTCCAATACTTTTTCCTCATTCACTATTTTTTCATTCCCTGCTGTTTCAGCAACGTCTTCGCCTTCCACATTGGTGAAGGGGTTCTTTACTGGTTCTTCAGAATTAAAACTTTTGTCTTCAACTTTTTTCTTAACCAAATCAAAAATGCCCATAACCTTGATTTTTTTATTAAATTCAGGATTTAAAAAGATTTAATAATAAAAAACTGCTTTATTAAAATCAAGGTTATGATTACTGAATCTGAGAAGACAAAAATATTAACCAAAGCGCGCGCAAAGGATCCTGAACTTTTCGGAGCTGACTGGCCAGCGCAGTATAAGATTATAGTCAACACTCCGTTCCAGAGCATTGGCAAATATTACAACATGGTTTTAAAGGAGTTAAGGGAGTTCGGATTCAAGAACCTGACAAAAGTTAATCAAGCCCTGAGCGCTAGTCCTACGAGCGCTTTTTATGCTGACGTTGCGCAGAGGAAAGCTTACGCAAAGGAGCAGTTTGACAAGGGGCAGGGATTAATTAACGGAATAATCCAGCAGGTTATGAAATTAATTTACAGTTTGAAAGAGTTTGACTTAATTCTTGACATTTTCAAGAGACTGGAAAGCAGTGATGATTCTGAAAAGCTTGCTGCTGAATTAAACTTAAGGAGAATCTGGCTTGACGAGGTTGACGTGAAGAAAGGCAGGGGAAGCATTCACACAATAAGCACAGCGCAGGGCATGGAATTCGTAAGCTTAAGGGATTCATTCTTAGTAATCAAAGATTTGAGGAGCATTGATGAATTAACTGTTAATGACAGGGTTAAAAGGATTTTAAAGGACAGGTTCAGCGAGTACAGTGACTGGAAGAAAGCTTATAAGAAGGATATTGAAGGCAGGAAGAAAATCCAGAAAGAATATTTAAGGAACCAGGTGGAATCGTTAAAAATGCAGTTGGAATGGGTTAAACCCTATTACACTTTAATGCAGCAGCTGGAAATAGACACAGGGGTTGCGAATCCTGATTTACTGGCAGGCGTGGATACGAACATTATAAAGACAAAAATAAGAGGAGTAATAGGTGGAGAAGAAAATAACTCGCTTGCTACCGCATTCCTTGACGTGGACTTTTATTTTAAGACGAGCCCTGTTCAGGTAACGGGCGAGCAGGGCAGGGCTTTTCATCATAGGTTCATGACAGAAATCACTTACACGCCGTACGTGATGAGCAATGATG
>PEWF01000034.1 GCA_002779595.1 archaeon CG07_land_8_20_14_0_80_38_8
AACCAACATCCAAACCAGTGCCTGAAATTTTATGAATTATATACTCAAGGGCTCCACGCTGCTGAAGCACGCGACCATTATCATCAACATCCATACTCGTAAAACCAGCATGAATATACTGAGCCGCAGTAGGGCACAACTCGCTGAGGTACTTTATCCCAGCATTAATATCATGATGCGTTATCCTCTCATACTCTTTAAACTTGGACACAAGCAAGTCATCAACAACAACCCTGCAAATCTCGTCATAAGCCTTTTGCGGAGCAAAACCAATATCAACGAATACCTTTATCTGGGTTTTCCAGATTTGAACCCATTTAGCAAACTTATTCTTAGTACTATGAATTTCATTAATAATATTACTCGAATGACTCGCAATAGGTGAAAAATAAACCATTAAAACATACCACCTTCATTCACTTCTTAATCACCCAGTTACGTAAAGAGCAAAACCCAACTCTTCCATCTCCTTCAAAACATCATTCAAGCTTGGCAGGTCAAAGAATTTCCTGCCAATTACTTTGTCCAATACTTCATTGCACACAGCACCATACATCCAACCCCATAACCTGTTAAAGTCAGGTTTAAGTTTTTTCGGGAACAATCCATCACTTCTCATATCTTCTCTCCAATCAGGACCATTATTCTTATATTTTGAAATCATCTTTGCCCATTCAGCATCCTCCTTATTATGATACTGCCTTGCAGGTTCTTTACTAACCTGAAACTTTCCCCTGCCACCCCTGCTTTCATCAAGAGTTCCCAAATTATCCCCAATCCCTGGACCATTATTCCAAATGAATTCTAATTTTCCATCATAATCCACAATGTCTGCTAACTTCCAAATCCTGGTTATTTCCTTATTAGCCTCATTTAAAACAGTCTCTAATTGCTGAAACTGGTCTTCATTCAAACCGGAAATGGTTAATAATTCATCACGACTTCTGACCATTCTATCACCAGTTTCTTCAAACTTGGTTGTGAAATCATATATTGGCTTTGGCAATACAGTTCCTGGTTTAGGCATTTCATCTAAACCAATATCTGCAGGCACTAATCTTCCATCAGCCAATTTTTCAAAAACGCTGCTCCCCAAAGGCAAAGCATCCCTGTAAATGCACTCAAGAGGAGGCAAATAATTATTTAACCTGCCCTGATTCTGCTTAAAAAAAGAATAGTCATATTTCCCATTAACAAAGTCCGGCTTGTACACGTTCACTAATTTAACCTGCATTATATTAGACGGACCTTCTAATTCTCTTAACCTCTTAACCTCCCCATCTTCAACCATACCTTCATAATGAGTAAAATAACCCTTTTCTTCAAGCGCTTCAAAAACTACAGCACCCAATAACATATTCGAATAATTCCTATAATTAACCTTATCGGGCATTCTGCCCCAATCCTTAACACTGTAATAATTAGTTCCAATCATCCAGCCCAGTCCCATTTCATTCTTCATTGGCGGATTAATAACAAGCAAATTTTTAGAGCTTCCTTCATAAATTCCTGATTTCATCTTATCACCATCCATTAAATTTAGGATTAAGAAATTATCCCTTCTTTTTAAAACAATTGTTTAACTGCGCAGTGATAAAAAAATTAGGAGTGTAATCAGAAGCCAATCTCAAGTACTCGTCACAGCAAAAATTACTTGCTCTGTCCGCCTGTGGCTTCATCACCTTACAAATCCTATTATTACAAGAATGTTTATAAATACTTTTTTAAAACGCGGCAAAATTCCCTTAAAACAAGGAATATTTATGCAAATTTTAAGCGATAAAGGACTAATAATCAAAACCAAAAATTACAATATAGGGCTGGATACTGCCTCCTCTGATTGCGATTGCTGCTTCTTATCGCACGCTCACACAGACCACTTGTTAAAAACTGACAAGAAAGTTTTATGCAGTGAGGAGACAAGAATATTGTCAAAAATCAGAGGCAGGGAAGTAAGAGTTATGCAGGCGCCTAAGAATATAAAATTATTCAATTCAGGGCACATACTCGGCAGCAAAAGCTTACTAATTGAAGAGGATGGTGAGAAAATATTATTCACAGCGGATTTCTGCCCCAGAACGCGCGGATTCATGGAAGGATTCAAAACAGTAAAATGCGACTCATTAATTATTGAATCCACTTTCGGGAGGCCGTACTTCATATTCCCGGATTTCGAAGAAGAGATGAAGAAGGCAAAAGATTTTGCAAAAGACAACATTAAGAAGGATTATTTGACAGTTTTAATGGGCTACCCATTGGGCAAAATCCAGCAAATCCAGCACTACTTCAAAGATTATGAGAAAACTATTCACCCTGACTTGAAAGTTTACAATGACGTGCATGACAGTTTCGGCGTGAATCTTGGAATATTCAACGGCTTGGAAGAAAGCGACTTATTATTCACGCCGTTAATGAAAACCAATAATGAATACTTCAATAATATAAAAAGAATGAGAGGGGTTAAGTTTGCAGTGTTCAGCGGCTGGAACATCATACCTTCTTACAAAGACAGGTTCAGCGCTGATGAAGGGTTCACGATAAGCGACCACGCAGATTTCAAGGAATTATTAAACACAGTGCATGAAAGCAAGGCAGAAAACGTTTACGTGCACCACGGGAACTGCAAAGAATTCGTAAACATACTGAAAGCAGAAGGAATTAATGCAGAAAAAGTATAAAAAAGCAAAAATTTACTTATTTAACTGATGAATAATTTAATATTGCTCAGCACTGCATGTTATTTCAGAAAAAATGACAACATGAATAATATTATTAAGAGAATTCTGAAACCTGAACATTCTGTTAATGGTTATGGATTAGCACTGCTAACCCCTGATGAATTAATGAATTTCCAGCCGTGCAATGAAATTATTGAATTGTCGCAGAATTATTATAATACTCTTCATGCGCCTGCAAAAAAAGTGGCTTACAAAAATGACCTGGAAACTGACAAATTATTAAACAAATTAAAAATGTTAAGCACGCAGTTAAACATGAAAAACATAACTTTCCACTACAACACTGTTGAAGATTTTGAATACTTGGTTAATAATCTTAAAAATTTCAGCATAAGCCTTGAAAATCAAGGAATAAAAGACGGGAATAATTCAGGACTGGAAGAATTACTGGACACTTACCCCTCAATTTACTTAACTTTTGACGTGTGCCATGCTATAGAATTCGGAAAGGAGGAAGCAGACAAAATAATAAAAAAATATGATTACAAGATTATGGAAACGCACTGGAGTTATTCCGGAAGCAATTTTAACCATGACAGTGCAGCAATAATGCTGATGGAAATTAACTACATGCTCAAATTAATAAAATCATTGGACAAACCAGTCCTCATAGAAGTTGATTTAAGAGAATCAAGCAAGCACTCATTCATAATCAGGAAAGAAATACAATTACTGAAATCATTTTAACTTATTCCAGTTTGACTCATAATAAGTTGCATCACCCTCGTCATCAACAACTGCAATAACTGCGGACTTCCTCACACTATGAGCTACTCTCATCATTTTGGAATAATCCCTCCATGAAAACTTGGCGCTCTCCTTAAAGCATGCAATTAACCACTTCGCATGCCCGCTGCCCGGCTTAACTCCCTTGTCATAAACCCTGAAATCAAAACCATACTTTAAGGCAGTCTTGACTACGAAGCCTGCACTTTTCAAATCATTAAAAACTGCAAACCTCATCCTGAAATTATTCTCCTTACTAACTGCTTTCCTCATGAAAGCATCACTGCTTAAAATCTTGCCCCTGCTCCTTACTGCAATCTTATCCTTGCTAACCAAATACGTTGCCTCAACAAAGGACAATTCCAGAACTGCTTTGTTAAGCGTTCCAATACTGCCTTTTGAATGAACAGAATTCGCATTACTGCCATCACTTATTATTACCTTGTCACCTATTAATTCAGAAACTATTTTCATACTAATTATTTACTAACCTGCTTATTTTATTTCTTTCTCAAGAACAAGTAAGACAATAATAACACTAAACTTACCCCCAGAATGAACGCGGCACTGCTCCCTGCCTGAACAACCATTCCAACAACATTATTAGAGTAATAAGTAACATTCCCAGCCATACTAATCCCCTTGCCTGCCATGCTCACCATGAACTCGTCAACATTAAAATTTTCATGAATAATCATTAAATCATTCAATACGAACGTTATGCTGTCGCCAGGGTTTAACTTAATGGTTGAATTGTCAATCTCATTCAGCGCTGACAATTGCACAAAGTATTCATTAATTCTTGAACCATTATTCACAATAGTAACTTTAGTATTATTATTGAAGAAAAAATCCGGAACTATCAACTCACCGCTGTAGCACTCGCCAAAATTTTTAACAGCAAAATTATCATCAACAAGCGCCTTATCATTGCACACATTAATTGACTCGCTCTTGAAATACAAACTCAAATCACTGCCTGAAATATTCGCCAAATTAAGAGTAATATTCACGCTCTCATCAGGCATTAACACCAAATAATTACTCTTATTGTCATAACTCCATTTTAAGAAAGTATTATACGCGTTATCCTTAACACCAGTATTGTGCACGTTCACAATAACTCCTGCATTATCCTCTTCGCAGTAATCATTACTGCTAGTGTAAACAGTTACTTTCTGCGAGTCGCAGTTCAAAACTTCGTAACTTACGGGAATAATTTTCTCTCCTGCAAGAGCAGAATTAACAGTAATTCCGCGGACTTTCAGTCCAGTATCATCACATAAAGTTGTAACATTTACCGGAACACTAATTTCCTCGCCAGGATTCAAACCAGCACTTTTAACTCCTAATTTTAAGTATTCACTATTTGTTGAAACAGTGTAATTATCAAAGTGCGCGCCAGTATTTTCCAGAATGAAAAAATGCTCCTTTAACAAGCCCTCGCAGATTTTGAAATCATTAATTTCATAATTGAACGAGTCGCAGTTAGTCACGTTCAATTTAGCATTAACGCTTTCATTTATTAAAGAATTCCACACTTTAACGCTAATCTTATTATCATTCAAACCCTTAGGAGTGAAAAATAAATCAAAATTTTCACTGCTTCCTTTTGAAATATTCGCAGAGAACAAATCATTATTAACTTCAATGTTCAATAATTCATCATATTGTCCATTATTTTCAACATTCACTGAATAACTGCCTGCTTCATTCAGGCAGTAATGATTGCCTGCTGAAACGCTTATATTCGCGTGATGGCAGTTTTCCACACTGAAAGGGTAAGAGTAAGTTTTCTCGCTGCCCTTCGAGTCGCTGATAACAATATTAAGATTATAGTTCCCTGTGAACGGCAGGAAAGTTTCAAAACTTAAAACTGACAATTCGCCTTTCTGCAGGAAAAAATTTGAAGGTGTCTTTAATTCGGTGAAAATTCCAGCGTTGCCTTCAATGCTGACGTCATAGTAAACTGTTGAATCATAATTATTCACAATATTAATATTGTCCCTGAATACTGATTCGCTGCACTCGCTTAAAGCATGAACTATTGAAAAAGAAGATAATAATAAAATAATAAAAAGGGATTGTTTTGAAAACATTAAAAATCCCTCCTGTTGCCCCTCACTTCCAGTATTTTAATTCAACCCTTGACTGGTTAAAAGCTCTGATTCCAAGGAATACTAATGCTCCTATCAATGCAACTGACAGCACTAATGCTCCAACGCTTCCCGCCTCGCTGAGGGTGATTAAACCTGTTAATCCGCCAGGACCGTAACTCATTGTCAGGTTGCCCCTGTCAACCACGCCCCCGTTAGCCAATACTTGGTAAGTTAAAACTTCATCAATTTTATTTTCAGGTTTTGCGTACACGTAAAACTTGCCGTCCTCACCGTTAAGCAGCGTGATGGATGAAGGGCTTATCTGCAATTCCCCGTTAAAACTGCCAGTGCTTAAAGTGTAAGTAGTAGTGGCTCCTTCAAAATTTTTAACCAATACTTCAAAAACAGCGCCTTCATTGCCTGACAATTCCTGCATTGTCTGGTTAAGCACGATTGTGGAGTTTTCATAATTCTTCCCGAGCACTGTCAGGGTGAAATCATCACTCGCGCAGTCACTAGTTGTTAATGAGCACATAGTGGCAGTCACTGCATAAGCGCCGGTTTTTGAATTGTCAACAATTACTACTGGCACAGTTATGCTTGCTGACTGCTCAGCACCCAAGTAATAGTCCTTGTCAAGCGATGCGTAATTGCTGCTAATTTTCACGTTAAACCAGTCAGCAGTGTTTCCCTTATTCTTAATTGTTAATTTATTATCAGTATTATTTCCCTGCTGAACCTGCTCAAACTTATTATACCATCTCACGTAAGGTGTGAAGCTTAACTGTTCAACGTAAATAGTTGTCACTTTGCCGGCAATTAATGAGCCGTCCTCGCTTAAAATGTTAAGAGTGAACGGCACTTCATCAGCGCCTACTGGGGCTTCAAAAGTAATAGTTTTAGTCCTGCTATCGCCAATGTTTAAGCTGAACGAGTTGCCGGTAATGGTTTCATCACCAGAAGAATATTCAACTCTTACTCTTTCGTCAAAATCACCAGTATTTTTAAGCGTGAAACTAACAATTACTTCATCGCCCTCCATTATATTGCTTGGAGTAATCTTATAACTGAGGATGCTTATTTCATGGGTTAAATCGCGCGCCTGGACTGTAATCATTTTTGACACAGTGCTTAACGTTGCGCTTCCGTGGATTAATTTAATGGTTAACAATTTAGAAGGACTGTCTCCTTCAACAGCAGTTAATGAAATTGTCCCGTCAGCACTATTACCTGGCTGGATAAGGCTCGTTGTGAAACTAATACTCGTTTCCAAACCAGATTCCGCATTAACAGTGTAAGATGCAGGGTAATCTCCCGTATTCTTAACTGTAAAAGTGCCGTCCTTAGTCTGCTCCTCTTTTGCAGTGCAGTCAGCAAAAGTCAAAGTGCCTTTCACACTTATAGCTTCAGGGCTTCCACCCATCCATAACTTCACGAAACCCGCAGGCATCAAATCAGGGCTTGAAGGGGTTGTGCTTAAAACTTTCACAACAAACAAGTTAGCGCCCTGGATTAATGGGCTTGTGAAAGTAACGCTCGTTGCAGTGGAATTATCCAAACCCACAAATAAACTGTCAGTGGAGTCAGCATTTCCCAAGCCGTTAATGCTTGGAGTGTAAAAACCAACGCTGTAAGTCACATTCTCTGGAGTGTTCTCCTTTTCAATAACGTAATCAGCAGTTAATGAACCTGCACTCGTGAATACTGAACTCACTCTTAAATTGGAATTCCTCTGAAGTGACGAGTCATAATTGAATTGTGCAGCGTCAAGTATTTTGCCGTTAATTAACAATTGCACTGTGTAAGTGCCGTTCGCTAATCCTGAAACTGCCCTTTCAGCGTAATATGCCCCGTCAAGCAATAAATTGTCAGGATTTTCATAATTGCTCAAATATTCTATGCTGCTTTCACTTAAGTAAGTGGAACTTACTTCTGGGTCGCTGCCCACTTTGTAATATCTTAATTGTAGACTGGACTCAGCAAGAGTGCCCTGCCCAGTTGTATGGTCAATAAAACCATAAATTGTCAAAGCATCACCAGAACCCAAAGGGGTGGTTAACACTTCAACACTCCCAGTGTAAATAGGATCAGCACAAAAACCCAATCCTACAAATGAGAGCATTAATACTGAAAATAAAAATTTCTTCATTCCATTATCAACCTCGCGAAAATTAACTCTTTTCAAAGTAATGAAAAAAGTTAAAAAATTATACTTAAAAACGTTTCGATACAAAGAGATTATAATTTCCTTTCCTAACCCTATGCAACTAAAGTTTTTTCTGGCTCCATGCCACGAATACTATTCTTTTGCTGACAAACTTGTTAATGTACAT
>PEWF01000020.1 GCA_002779595.1 archaeon CG07_land_8_20_14_0_80_38_8
TTGATGATTATTTTCACTCATATTTTTATTCCTCTTTTTAATATTTCATGCATTTTTTGGGTTGTGTCATAATTTTTATTGATAGATGTTGCTATTGCATCTGAATCTATCGTATATCCGTGTTCAAACTTGTCATATTTGTCTCCTAAAGTGTCCACTTTTTGGGTTATATCACTTTTTAATGTGTTAACATTATTTTCTAAACCAGTTATTTTAGAAGTTAAACCCAGATAGTCTTGATTTGTTGGCAGGTTTGATTTCATTTTACTCTGATGGGTTTCTTGCTGTACAACATTATAGGGTTGGCTGATATTATTCACGTGTTTATTTTTAAATTATTTTGCTTAAAAACGTTTCTGTTAATCTAATAATAACAAATTTAAAAGAGAACATACAATTATTGTATTGTTATGCTGGGTGATTTGCAGGATAAGCTGAGGAATATTCTTAGAAAGATAGAGGGGACTGCGCATTTTGACGAGAAAATACTTGAAGAAGTGTTGAAGGAAATGCAGAAAGCGTTGATTACGAGCGACGTGGACACTAATTTAGCATTCTCATTCATTGAGCATGCTAGGAAGCGCGTGCGGGAAGAGAAGGGCTTGAAATTCACGAAGAAAGAGCAGTTTATTTATATTATTTATGACGAGTTAACGAAGATAATCGGCACTGGCAAGAAACTGGAAATAAGCGGGAAACCCTACAAAATTCTCTTAGTGGGCTTGTTCGGCTCGGGTAAAACCACGACTGCTGCGAAATTAGCTAAATATTACAAGAAGAGAGGGTATAAAGTGGCACTTTTGGGGTTGGACACTTACCGCGCTGCTGCAATGAAGCAGGTTAAGCAATTGGCGGAAAAGATACAGGTGCCTTACTTCATTGATGAGAGTGCGAAGAAGCCGGAAAAAATTGTCAAAGAATTTGAGGGCAAATTTGGCAATTATGATTTGATTATTGCAGACAGTGCGGGAAGGGACGCGCTGGACAACAAGTTAAGGGATGAGATTAAGGATATTAAGCGCGAGTTTCAGCCGGATGAGAGCATATTAGTAATTCCTGCTGATATTGGGCAGAGCGCGAAGGAGCAGGCACAGAATTTCAGGAAATTAGTGAACATTAAGAACGTGATTATCACTAAAATGGACGGCACAGCGAAAGGCGGAGGCGCGTTAACAGCGTGCTATGAGACAGAGTCGCCGGTTGTATTCTTGGGCACTGGCGAAAAGGTTGACGAGTTGGAGGAGTTTGAGCCTGAAAGTTTTGTCAGCAGGTTATTGGGTTTAGGCGACATTAAGTCATTATTGCAGAAGGCGCAGGAAGCGTTCAGCGTTGAGGAGGCGCAGGAAGCGAGCAGCAAATTCTTTAAGGGTGATTTTAACTTTATTGACTTCCACAAGCAGTTAGAAGGCATTAAGAAAATGGGCAGTTTCGGGAAAATAATGAACATGATTCCCGGAGTGGCAGGTGTGCCCAAGGAGTTACTGGATTTGCAGGAGGGCAAAATGGAGCGTTTTGATTACATACTGCAGAGCATGACTTTTGAGGAGTTAAGGAATCCTAAGAAGATTAAGGGCACTCGCTTGCAGAGGATTGCTTTCGGTGCTGGGGTGAGCGAGGAGGAAGTCAGGGAATTGGTTAAGAGTTTTAACCAGTTAAGCAAGCTAAGCAAGAAGATGAACCCGAGGAAAATTAAGGATTTGGAGAAAAATTTTAACCTTAAAAAGTTGAAAGGGATGATGTGAAACATGGCAAAGTGCGATTCGTGCGGGAAGGAAATTACTGAGTTAGTTCTTGGGAAAATAAAAGGAACATATTTAAAAAGAAAAAGCAAATTATTTAAGGTATGCAGTTCTTGTCAGGAGG
>PEWF01000022.1 GCA_002779595.1 archaeon CG07_land_8_20_14_0_80_38_8
AGTGTTCATAATATTCACAATATTCATTAACAACAAAAATTTCTTCAAAAAAGTATTAAAACCGGTCAGGAAATTCAAGCCCGAATGGCATGAAAAATTAATCAATTCATATGATAATGTATTAAATGCTTACAACGTGTATGTTAAAAAGAAAAAAACAATGATAAAATCAATATTTTTGTCAATAACTGCATGGGCTTTCATTTATTATCAGGCATTCCTTGTTACAGAAGCATTCTCATTAAACTTATCATTCTGGCAGGTATTAAGCGTGTTTCCCGTTACAACCCTTGTCTCAATACTGCCAATATCAATAGCTGGCCTGGGAACAAGGGAAGCCACTTTAATATTATTAATACCCTCCCTGACATTGCATGGAATAATACCAATGTCATTAGTTCTGAGTATAATAACAATATGGATACCTGTATTAATCGGATTCCTAATCACTAATATTCCATATTTGGAAAAATAAGATTATTCCCTCTCAATAACAAACAAATCAGTATTGTTATAAATAATAACTCCCGGAACCGAAGCATTATAACCAATGTAATAATCCCCTCTCCCATCATATCTGAAAACAGTAGTATTGCCAAAGTAAAAAGAATCGCCTGCAAAAATCATCCATGGAGTTCTTAAAGATTTTTCAAGATTAATCCGAATAATGCCCGAATAATCATTAGATAATCTTATTAAAGAATCATAATAAAAAGGAGGGGAATTAATTACAACGTCATCCAATAATCCCGAATCAAGGGAAATTGTTGAATTAGCAGGGATTAAATAAGAAATCTTATTACCCACTTCAAAAATTGCAGGATTAAAATAAGAATTAGAATCAACATAAAACAAATAACCTGCAAAGAACGCCAACAACAATAATGAAACCACTGCGATTTGCCTGAATTTAAAATTAATATTGGCGCTGAATAATATTGACAAAGGAATCATCTGCAAATAAAACAATTTAACAACCATGTAAAACTGCTTCAAAGTAACAACACCAGTAATGCCGAAAAACCAGTTTAAAAAAACAGCAACAGACAGGAATACCTGCATTATAAGAATTGAAAAAAATAATAAATTATAATCTTTGAACACGTCCTTAAACCTAAAATTCTTAAAAGCAAAAATGAAAAGTATAACAAGCCAAAAAATCGGGACAATATTGGGCGCAAAAATACCCCCTTTCATAAGAACGGCACTATCAGAATGATAAATAAAAATACCAAATAATGACAGGAAGAATTCAAAACCGCCAACAACTAAAAACAAGAATATCCTCTTGGCTGAATCCCAAAACATCTTATCAACAAAACCCTTAATCAAAAAATACAAACATAACACTATAAAATAATGAGGATAAACAGTAGCGAGAGCCCCTCCATTAAGTATTGACAGCCAATCTTCATCACCAGCATAAAACAAGCAGTTAATCAATAAATAAAATCCTAAAACTGAAGGAATAAAACCCAATTGCAGATTCCAAATAGTTGTAAGAAAAAAAGTGAACAAAACAGCAGCAAAAAAACTTTTAACCTCATTCTTCAGCAATTTAAAAGACAACTGGTAAATACTTATTATTGAAAGCAGGAACAAAGAAACAGCAATAATAGTGGTTGTCTGGAAAAAATTCAAAGGCATTAACTGAATAAGGGCGCCAAGCAATGAATGAGTTCCTCTGGGATAATCATGCATTAAAGAATCAAAAATTTTAGTTTCTGCAAGAATTCTTGAAATTGAAGCATGATTATAAAAATCCGAATGAACGGTAGGATAAACCAAACCAGGCAAAATAATGGACAAAAATAATAAAGCAACAAGCAAAGCCAG
>PEWF01000086.1:0-914 GCA_002779595.1 archaeon CG07_land_8_20_14_0_80_38_8
ATCCCCAAGAATGATTCCTATTAGTTCGGCTAATTCTTCAGACTTTTCAGGTTTTAATACTTTCTTTAAGCGCCCGGAAGATTTCTTTCCGCCCGACTTTTGTCCCCAATTATCTTCCAATTTTAATTTAATAAATTTTGAAAAATCAGATTCTATTATCTTTGATAATTTTGTAAAGATTTCAGAGTTAAGAAGTCTCTTCTCATAGAATAAATCAGTTCTTAAGTAATATTCTGAAACGTTTAATTTTTCAGCAAGTTCTTTCCATGTTAAATTTCTTTTAGCCAGACTAATTAATTCATTTTGCTTTCCATTTTCAAGTTTAATTCTCATTAAAAAAAATAAATTGAATTAATTTTTAATTAAAATTCAGATAATGTTTCCCTTAATGAGATATTTATTTCTTTTGCTTCATCATGGTGAACAAGTCAATATAGTATTTGCCGTCCCCGACTTGTATAATGACTGGATTGCCCCTCATTAAGCTTCCGACGTCAATCTCGTACTTGCCAGGCCCTATTACGCGGATTGTTTCCAAGTCAAGAATAACAGGCTCGTCCTTCTTAACTTTGGGCATTAAACTCCTAACGTCCTGCTCCATCTTCTTCAAATCCTCCTTCTGAATCTCTTTCCTGACTTTCTTCTGCTCATCCAGCCTTTCCTTCCTGATGAAGAAGAAGAACTTGCCCCCGCACTTAGCGCAGCCTTTCAACAATTCCTGGCTCCCGTCAGGATACATTTCCCCGCACTTAACGCACTGGTGAGGCATGAATAAAGAGTATTAATTCCAGCATTTTAATACTTTCCATTAAAGAAAAAATTTAATCACTTTTTACGCCTTAAATGCAAAAGACATGAGCACTATAAGCAAAGCGTTAAGGATTACTAATATTATTGCAACTGTTGCAGTATTC
>PEWF01000086.1:925-1793 GCA_002779595.1 archaeon CG07_land_8_20_14_0_80_38_8
AATTTTTGGATTATTCACATTCATTAAAATATAAATTGTGTAAATTACGTCAAGAATAGCTGCCCCAATAAAATTGCCATTAACCATTAAAAAAATTAAGCAACCAATCTTTAAATAACTTTTTTGTGCAAAGCATTCCCAGCCAAGCAGGTTCAGGGCTTATTAAAAACAAAATTAAGAATCGAAAATAATAAAAGGATAATCATTATTAGTAATTAAGCAATGAGCAAGGAATACTGCCTAATAATTAACCACCCTTTGGCGGATTATTTCAACTTAAGCATGCTTTTAGCGCAGGGAAACATGCTTGAAAAATTGCAGGAATACCATAACAAGAGAACCATTAAAGTAATCAATCCTGAATATTTCAGGAATAATACTCCCAACACTTTATACGACTTGAACAAGGGTTTGGAGAAGAAATTATTCAAATTTGACACTAAGTTAATACAAGAGGTTGACTTATTCTCATGGAATCACGGCATGGACAACCATGACTGGCAGGGATTAATAAAAGAAGAATACTTAATGCTGGTTGAAATACCATTGTACGAGAAAACGCACCACATAATCAACAACTTGAACTGCAAGAATGAAAATGTTTTCGTTTACAGCATGCTCGACTTCATAAAAGAGCGTGAAAGGTGCTTCAACCCCATGCCTTTGCACTCAGTTTACAAATTAATAAAAGTTGAGCCAAGACCAGTAGTCATAGGAATCAGCCAGAAAACTAATGATTTGAAAGAAAGGGAATTCGCGCTAGGCAGGAACATACTGCAGGTATTATACGCTGTTCAGGAAAAAATAGACAGGAAAGTAGGAATAATAATAGGCAATAGTCATGCGCCAGTTTTCCAGAAATTCCTGG
>PEWF01000063.1 GCA_002779595.1 archaeon CG07_land_8_20_14_0_80_38_8
ACCATTAACATCAAGATTTTGTATTTCAGAAATTATGGACTCAGTTGCAGCACTGCTCTTCTGCGAATTCTTATTGAGCAATTCAATAATTCCGCCCTGCCCTTTTATTAAAGTTTCAGTATTAACATCAATCTTATTAATCATTGAATTATAAATTTCCTGCTCATTCTCAGGGCATAAATTAATAACTTCATGAAATTTATCATTTAATTCTGCATAAATGCCTGCAATCTTCTCACCATCATCATTATTAATGGCAGACTTAGTCGCATACTCATTAATAACATAATTTCTGACTTTTTCAACAGTATATGTTAATCCATTATCCATTTCCCTGCTGAGCATTGCTAATTCCAAAAGGCTCTGAATAGTCTTTTTCGGCTTATTAACTAAGTATAACCAATTGCGCGATTCTTCCAGTTTAACTGCGAATTCAGCAATAAGGTTTTCACGATTATTCCTGCTTAACTTATTCAATTCTGACATCCCCACCACCCAATGCTTGTTTGTACTCTTTTTTGTTTTTGAAAAAATAATTCATAAAAAAATCCTTCAAAGCAGGATTATTCTTTGAATTGATTAACAAATTTTTAATAACATTATTTCCCAACTCAGCAACCTTATCCAAACCCAATTCCCTGCTTGCTTTAGTCATATTAATCAAACCAATCAAATCTTCATTAACAGAAGGATTATCAATTTTTGCAAATCTTTTAAAAAAAATTTTCGCATCATCAGATTCTTCAATTACTTTTTTGCTGGAATTGCTGATTTGTTTTTCCAGCTCAGAATTAATTACTCTGTTGAATTCTGCTTCGCCAGCATCAATATTGTTCAAATAATTAATCAAAGATTCAGTATTAACATCAAAATTTTTCAGCAAATCTATTTTCTTATACAATAATTCCCTTTCGTTGAAGCCAGGCCTTAACATTGCCCTCTGCCTTGTTATTCCAAAAGAGGATAATTCCTCCTCTGCCTCGAATAATGATTTGTCAACCAAATGCCTTTTCAAATAAGCCCTTATTTCCTCATAATTATAATTCCCCAAAGCTTTTTCCACTAATACATTATTATATTTATTAATTAATTCTTTTGTAACATGGAATAATCTGGATGCAAAATTCTGAGTAATATTAATATTTTTTAAATTGATATCACTGACGTCATCCCTGCTTAAACCTAACTCATCAATTAAAACGCCTAATTTCTCAGCATAATCTGAAAAATTTGCACCCAATTTTATCAAATTATGCCTCGCTTTTTTAATAATAATCCCTACTTTGAATTTGCGGTATTCAGGAGTTGAAAAATAATACATTGAAATCAGATTATCAGACAATTCGTAAGCAATCCTCTCATCAGAGAAAAGTTTGAAATAAAGAAAATCATCCTCTGTTAAAGCCCTGATAACTTCATCATCCAAAAAATCCTCAAGATTTAAGTCGTTGCCGCACTTATCGCATGACTTAAAACTCATCACTCCTTTACCGCACTCAGGGCAATATAATGGGAAAACAGGCTCAGACTCTTCTTCAATCAAACCGTTTAAATACGCATCATTCTTTAAGTATTCCTTTAATTGTTCAGCACATTTACTTGTATGATTTTTTATTTGCTGCCATGAAAATCTGATTACTTTATATCCTGCATTAACCAAATCATTCTGCCTCTGCAATTCATCAGAGTGCCTTTCAGGCCCGACTTTTTCCAAAGCATGATAATTGTAGCCGTCAACCTCCAAAGCATACTTATTCTCTTTTGTTATTAAGCCAAAATCAATTCTTCTGTGCCTGCCTTCTGAATCAATAAATTCCTTCTGAGGAATCAAATATTTCAAGTTTTCCTCCTTAATCACTGGCAGTAATACTGCACCGAAGAAGTATTTTTCGCTGAATTGCATCGAATTATCGTATTTCTCAAGGAAATCTGATAAATTCATAATCTCACAAATTAAAATTTTCTATTTATAATATTATCGGGGAGTTGTTGAAAACTTTAAAAAAAGGAAAATTCCTTATTATTCTTTGTTATTATTGCAGGTGATGATAAGAACACCCTGGCAAACCTTTCGGGGAGATGGCCTGTAGGGTAACTTCAGATGCAATAATAATACAATTCTTTATAAGTCGAGCATTTTGCCGTTCTTGTCGTCGCTGATTATTTTCCCGTCCTTTAATCGGATGACTCTTTTAACGTATTGGAGCAGGGTTTCGTCATGGGTTACCATTATGAAAGTTATTTTATTTTTAGAGTTTAATTCTCTCATTAATCTTATTATTTCCCTGCCTGTCTTGCTGTCCAGCTGGCCTGTGGGCTCGTCTGCGAGTATGATTTTCGGGTTGTTGATTAAGCTCCTGGCAACTGCCACTCTCTGCTTTTCCCCGCCGCTTAACTCGCCAGGGTCATGATTCGCCCTTCTTCCGATTCCGAATTTTTTTAATAATTTATGCGAGTAAATTCTTTTAGCGCTGCTTATGCCGTAAGGCATTAAAGGCATTAACACGTTATCAACTGCTGAAACTCCAGGTATTAAGTTGAATGTCTGGAATATGAAACCTAATTTAGTGAATCTAATATTTGATAATTCATCCTCGTTTAATTCGTGGATTTTTGAAGAATCAATTATTACCTCACCTTTCGTTGGAGTGTCCAAGCATCCGAGCATGTGCAGTAAAGTGCTTTTCCCGCTCCCGCTCGGCCCTACAATTGCCAGAAACTCGCCTTTCTCAACTTCAAAGCTCACGTCATCAATGGCTTTGACTTCATTATGCTCTCCAATGTTGTAATACTTTTTCAAATTCTTGACTGTTATTATATCCATATTATTATTCTTGTTTGCCATGTTTTTATAACCCTTATCCCTTCACTGCTTCTATGGGGCTCATCATGCTTGACTTATACGCTGGGTATAATCCCCCGACTACTCCCATTATTAATGCGAAAAACATTGCCTGCATTATTAACCCAAAATCAATGGCTGACGGAATGCTTGTGTAATAGCTCACGAGTGTTGAAACTAAAAAACCTATGATGACTCCTATAATTCCTCCTATTAATGACAATAATATGCTTTCCATTACTATCATTGTCATCACGTCTTTGTTTCTCCAGCCAATGGCTTTCAGCACTCCGAATTCCTGAATCCTTTCCATCACGCTCATAAGCATAGTGTTCATTACCCCAATGCCCCCCACTACTCCGGCAATGCCGCTGATGAACCATAAAGCAACGCTTAAATTTGAAATGAATGATGTGATTAATTCCGCGCTGTCCTGCATGCTGATTGCCTGAAGTTTGCCTTCAAAACGGGATTCTATTCTCTGCTTCACTAATTTTAAATCTCCCGGATTATTGGGCACTACTTGAAAATTAGAATAATATCCTTCTTTGAAACCAGTAACTTCCCTTGCAGTTTCAATATTAGTAATCACTAATAAGCTCATCAGCATATTGTTTGTTTCAAAAATGCCGATTAATGTGTAAGTTTTCCCGTTAATTTTAAGGGTTTTTCCCACTGACAAGTCAAACATGTCCGCTAATGTTGAGCCAACCACTACGCTGTTCCTGTCATTTGAAGTTAATTTCCTGCCTTCTGTCACGCTGTAATAAGGTGCTGCTTCATAATTTCCTGCAATTTTCGGGTCTATCCCCACTATGAACAGGAAATTTGAAAGCGGCGAATCCCCGTTCAATCCTTCTATACTATTCGCGCTGCCCCAAATTTCAGGAACAACTAATTCAACTCCTGGAACCCTTTTCAAGTCATTCAAATATTCTTCTTCAACAAAACTGTAAGGCACGTCAACTGCTCCCTCTTCTAAAACGAATATTCCCTGAAAAGAGGTTAATAATTCTGCTGAACGCTGGGTTAATCCAACGCTTACGCTGACCAAACTTATTATTGCAGCAACGCCAATTAAAATACCTAAGAGTGTGAGGAAACTTCTTCTCTTATTTCTCAGCAAATTGCTGATTATTATTTTAATCATTCGTAAGTCACCGCTTCAACAGGGCTCATTCTTGATGCGATTATTGCAGGATAAACCGCGCTTGCCAATCCGATAAATGATGAAAATAATAAGACTTCAACTATTAAGATTGGCGAGATTATTGTCGGAATCCCGCTGAGTAACTGCACCAAATAACTGCCCAAGAATCCGAGAATCACTCCAGCAATGCCGCCGATTAAGCTGATAATAATTGCCTCACCTGTCACCATTAAAATAATATGAATATTTTTCCAGCCAATAGCTTTCAACACCCCGAATTCCTGAATCCTCTCCATCACACTCATAAGCATAGTATTCATGACTCCAATGCCCCCCACTACTCCGGCAATGCCGCCAATCACCCATAATGCAATAGTCAGGCTTCCGAGAAAACTGCCCAATAATTCAGTGGCCTGCTGGGAGCTGAAAACCTGCAAATCAGGAAATACATTTTTCAGTCTTGTAATAAAAGTGTCAACGCTTGTAAAATCATCAGGCAAAACATTAATTATCCCGATTTCATCATCTGCGTACCCTGCTAATTCCCTTGCCTTATCAATATTCATTATTACTAATTGGTAATTAAAACCCATGCTTAATTCAAAATCAGTAATGCCGACTACTCTGAACTTTTCATCTTCCAGTTCAACAACGCTTCCTATGAACAAATTATTCTCCTTTGCCAATTCCTTGTTTATTACAATAGTATTCTCCTCGCCGGAGAATATCATCCTCCCCTCGTCAGCTTTGTACCAGTTTATTGAATTCTCAAAATTTTTCGCATCCTCTGGTTTTATGCCCATTACCATTATTATGCTTGAAAAATCAGTGCTGAATGATGAAGCACTTATTTCTTTGCCGTTAAATGATGATGCAAAAAAATTAATCTGCGGAGTGCTCGCCTTAACACCCCTCACCCTGTTAATCCTGTTAATAACGTCAATGCTTAAATGGCTTAAGGTGTCATCCACTGCACCCTTCTCCATCAGAGTTATGTACTGCAAACTGCCGAGTGTTGTGGCTGCTGAATTCGTTATCCCTTCGCTGATGCTTACAAGGCTGATGATTGATGCAACGCCTATAATGATTCCAATAGTTGTTAAGAAACTTCTGCCTTTGTTTCTCATTAAATTATTGAATGATAATTGAATCATTTCTTTTTCTTTAAAAAACGCTTATAAGCAAAGTAAGCAATCACTCCAATAACTGCAATAGTTATCAGCCAGTTAATTATTGAAATGTTATTTTCGTTCAGAATGTCCAGTTTTAAATTCTGCGTAATTGAATATTCTGAATTATCAGAATCGTAATATAGAGGACTTTGATTAACTCTTTTTTTTGTTAGTGTTTTTTATTTTTTGTGGGGTGTGTGAAGAATTCTGCTTTAATGCATTTCTTTTTCTTGTTTTTTGATTTCTTTCTTTGATTAATCTTTCATTTTTGTTGTTTTTTATATGGCTCTCGCTAGCAGGGTTATTAATTGGTATGTGTTGTATGCGAAGTTTTGGAACATTGTTTTTATTTTTACTCTTGCTAATGTTGTTGTTTTGTTTATTATGTTGTGCATTGTTCTTTTTATTACGCTGAATGGTCTTTCTACCCTGTTTCTTATTTTGCTTATTTTTTTGTTTTGTGTTTCTTGTTTTTCTGTTAATGGGTGGTTTCTTGCTGCTCTTTTCATTGTCATGTTTATTATTTTTTTTGAAAGTTTCATTCCAGTGTATCCTTTGTCTAAGTATGCTTTTTTGTCGTTTTTTGTTATGAGGTTTATTTTGCTGTCATGGGTTGATGCAGTGGTTACTTCGTAATTTCTTATTAGTTGGTGTTTGACATCCATTTTTATGTGGTTCTTGTAGCCGTAGTGCACTTGCCCGTTTTTGATTGTGAATGTTGCATCTTTGTCTATGTGGTTTAATTGCTTTTCTGTGTAATCAATTCTTTCTCCTTTCTTTTTTGCTTTCTTTTCATAATGCATTCTTTTTTTTCCCGTGTCTGATTCTATGAATGTTGCATCTTGCATCACTCCTTTTTTGATTGTGAATCCTTTGTTTTCCAATTGGTTTTGCAATTGTTTCCAAATTTTTTTATCCAATCCTTTTTTTTGCAATCTTTCTCTTGCTTTCCATATTGTTGTAAAATCAGGCATTGTTTCAGGATAGCCTAAAAAGTTTTTGAAAGATATCCTGTCATTGATTTGGAATTCTAACTCAGGGTCGCTTAAGCCGTACCATGATTGGAGCATTAAACATTTTATTATTATTACTTCATCAGTGTGCGGTCTTCCTCCTGCCTGGTTATCATAATACGCTTTGCGTATTATTGGCCTGAATGCCTCCCAATTTATTGCTACATTAACTTTTATTAGCCTGTCCCCCAGCCCGCTTATTTTTTTGTAGGATTCCATTGCTCCAAAATTCATTAAATTCATCAGAAAATCACCACCCTTTTTTTTTATTAAGTAATTATTAATCATTGCTTAAATAAAAACTTTTATTAAAAAAAAATATGAGGTTAATCAAAACTCTCTATATATTGTTTCATAACCTGCCTGTATTAATCCTGCAAGTATTGGTCCTGCCACGAATCCGAAAATTCCCATTGATAATACTCCTGAAAATAATCCCAAAACTAGAATTAATGGGTTTATGCCTTTCTCATCGCTGAATATCCTGTTGAAGTAATAATTTATGAATATTAATATTATTGAGATTATGAACAGCATTCCTGAGTTGAAAAAATTATTATTAATGTAGTAATAAATGCTTAAAAGAATTGTCACTAACCAGCCGCTTATTACTGGAAAAATATTGGTTATTAATGCAACTGTTGACAATTCAAGCGCGTGGTTAATGTTCAGCAGTGACAGGCTTACAAATATTATTAACCCCATCATTAATCCTGCAAAGAAGTATTCCAATAATACGTTATTAAGGATGTAATGCGCCCGGTCTATGAAGTAATTCAGTTTAAGCGAATTCTTTTTTGATAAGAACTTGTAAATTATCCTTTTCAGTTTAGGGGAATCCCTTAACAGGAAGAATACCATGAACGTTAATAATATTATGTCAAGCCCTGTCTTCGGCGCGTTCAGGAAAATAGTTTCAGTAAAACTTACAATGTTTGAAGGGTTGGTTTCAATGAATAATTTTGTGCTTAACCCTGACAATATATTGTTGATTATCATAATGTTAGTGTCAAAGAGCGACTGCAGTTGCGCGAAACTGAACAGTATCATCCTCGTGAACAAGTAAAATAATGACGTGAATAATGAAACGTAAAAAATGGTTGCCAAAAGCGAAGAAATGCTCCTGTTCCTGATTAAATTGTTCAGCCAATTATATGACGGGAGTATTAAGTAAGTTATTAACAAAGAGCTGAATATTACGCTGAAGAATGGCAGCACTAAATATGCGCTTACCAGCAGAAGCCCTATTATCAGGTAATTTTTAACTTTAACCATTAAGGGATTATTAATGAATCAAGAGTTTTTAACAATTACTTTTTAATTGCTGCTTATGTAAAAATAAATTGTGAAAAACAGGATTATTAAGCCGTAAATTAGGAATTCAACGCTTCCTGTCCTGATTAAATTAATGCTTATTATCACGAATACTGCATCGCGTATTAATCTTTTGAATGCCATTTTTTAATTATAATCCCTTAATTTTTTTAACACTTTCCACCCCATAAATATTTAAAAAAAACGCTTGTAATCCTATTTGACGATGAATAAAGATTTAATGGTTAAGGAGAATAATAATATCCGCAGGACTATTGTCAAGAGGATTAATGAGTTTAACAAGCATAAGCGGGAGAGGGATAATATTAACAAGATTGTTCAGGATTACAAGGAGAAGAGGCTGGCAGAAGTTAGCAGGATGAGGAATATTATTGCCGAATTGAAGGAATTGAACAAAGCCAAGGATTCTATTCCTGCTGAGGATGCTAATGAATTAAAAAAGATTATTAACCGGAAGGAATGGTTTTTTCAGATTAACGCGCTTCCAATCAAGGATGAGGAAGTGATTATTAATGAGATTAAATTGTTAAGAAGAAGGCTGAAGAGTGCTCAGGAGAAGAATAATGTTTCGAGGAAGATTCAGGGATTAATAAGTGATTTGGAGAAGACGCGCAGGAAGCATAATGAATTCCACGAATTAGTTATTAAGAAAGCAGGGGAGAGCAATGAGCAGAGCAGTCTGATGAGGGTGGTGCAGAAGAGCATTAAGGACTTGAAAAAGGAAGGGAAAAGAGTCAGGCATTCGCTGAAAAAAATGGAAGAAAAGGATAAGTTAAGAATCAGCAATGAGCGGAATATTATAAAGGAAAAGCAGGATGCAGTTATTGAAAAATTGAAAAAGAACAAAAAATTAACAACTGATGACTTATTAATATTCCAGAAATAAACCACTACTTGGCAATAGTAATATTTATAAATAAATTTTTTCCTTGGTTTATATTATGAATATTAAAAATAAGGTAAGATTGATAAAAACAGCAAAGTATATGGCTCTTGCAGGTGCTGGGGTTGGTTTTTTAACAGCAGGGGGCGATTTAATCAATTACATGACTGCAGCATTTATGGTATGTAATGGTGCTAATATGTACGCGCTCCAGAAAATTTATCAAGGAAAAGAAAACTTGCAGAAGAATAAGAAAGGGCTTGAAGCAGTAATTCAGTAATTATTTTTTTCTTAATACTTTTATTGTTATTATGCTTCTGCTTATAATGGTTACAAACGCGGCTATGCTTATCAGGTATAATCCTATTAATAATTTGTCCAGCAATAGTGCGATGACTAGGATTGTCAGCCTGCCTGCCCTTCCGCCGAATCCGAAATATTTCATTTTTATTCCTATTGTCCACACTTCAGCCCTTGCAGCCACGTAACTAGTCATGTAAGACAAGAAGAATGCGATGAAGCAGATAATGTAATTTTCAGGGTTTGCTGCTGCTATCATTAAGTAAATAAATCCTTCAACTAATCTGTCAATTGTTGCATCGTAAAAGTCGCCGAATTTCGTGCTTCCGACTTTCTTGGCTACTGTTCCGTCCAGAGCGTCAATTATGCCTGTGATTGTGAGGAACACGCCAGCCATTACAGTATTATGGCTGTAAATGAAATAGCCAGTGATTGCTGCAAAGAATAATGCGCTGGTAGTAATCATGTTCGGCGTGATTCTTAATTTCACCAATAAGTTAATGAACGGGTCAACTGCCCAGTTGAATGCTTTCTTGGCACGCTTTAATACGCTCATATCATTTGTAGTAATAGTAGTTTTTTTAAAAAAGTAACCCTTCTGATTAATTATTATGTTTGAATACTTTGTTCATTTCCTGCAGATTGGCATTCCTGCTTATTTTGCGAATGCTGCGCCCACTTTTTTAATAAAGATGAGAAAGCACCCGATTGATTTCAGCATGAAGTGGAAAGGCCAGCGGGTTTTGGGTGACGGCAAAACTATTGAAGGATTCATTCTGGCATCAATTGTTGCTTACTTGACTGGATTACTGGAATTGCAGGTTATTGGCAATTTTAGTTATGAGTTCCTGATTATTCCGCCTGTTGGATTCTTATTCATTGGTGTTGGTGCCATGATTGGCGACATGGTTGGCAGTTTTATTAAAAGAAGGATGAAGATGAAAAGGGGTGAGGATGCAGGATTACTGGACATGCTGGATTTCATTATAGGAGCGTTCATTAGTGCAAGTTTTTTCACGAATTTTTCAGTAATAGTGTTCATAATAGCATTAATCTTGACGCCTCTTGTGCACAGGGCTGCAAACATTATCGGCTACAAAATAGGGCTGAAGAAGGAGCCTTGGTGAAAAGTTTTTTAAACACTATTTCTTTAATTAATCTTTCATGCTTGCAATTGACAAAACTGACAGGAAAGTTGTTGACGCACTCGTGAGTCAGGGTTATATTTTTGAAAAGGACGGCTCTTTCAATGAATATCATTTAGTGCATCCTGGCGCGCGCTCAGTGCTTGAGCAGGATTACTTAATCAATTTCAGTAGCGGTAAGATTGTGAAGTGCGAAGCAACAGGCATTATTCCCCGTGAAACTTTTAATCTTGCTAATTTGGAGAAATTAATCATTAAAGCGCCAATGGTAAAGAGTCTGGAACTGCCAAAATTCATGTACAATTTCGGGAATGAACTGCACCGTGATTATGACTATTACTGCTCTATATCATTCAGTGATTATTTCAAGGGTGAAACAAGCAGTGATAATGGCTGCGTAAAGTACTCATATAAAATGAGCAAATTTGCGCGCATATGCTTGAGTGAAAATGTTGGGATACCTTTCTCTTCGGAACTAAATTCTGATGAAATGCATGATTTAATTTCAGGGATTAAAAGCAGGTTTTTGAAGAAATTATTGCTGCTTGATTCAAAGCAGTGCTTAATACTTTCAGGTAATGTGCAGAATTTAAGGAATCTGGAATTATTGGAAATTCATGGTTATAATAAGGCAGTAATTCCCGAGAATCTTCATATTCCTGTTACTAAAATATTCTGAATATTTGCGCGTGAGGGACTCCCTGGATAGTGATAATATTTTCAGGAGTGCAAATTTTGTTTTCAGCTGCTGCTTTAATGGTTTCTTGTCCTAATAAGTTCACAATAGTCGCGCTCCTTATTAAGATGAGCAGTTGTTCGGGGGTGGTTTCAGTATTGCCGTAAAAATTTTCACTAACTTCAATAACTCCTCCTTCACCATTGGTTAATTTACTGCCTATAAGCGAGGAATCGCATGCTGACAATAATAATTCATTACCGCTTTTGTGAGTTTTTGAGAATATCATATTCTTATGGGGTACTTGGCGCCGCAAGCCATGCATTTGATGGAGTTTATCCTGTCATGTTTTGTCATCTTAGTGTCAGGCTTTTTGCATTCCCTGCACTTTACGAACTCGTTAACGAATTTGTCAATTTTCTCGTTGATTAATTGAGCGCTGAACTTCCCAGTTAAAACGTAATGAGTGCTTTCCTTTATTGCCTTGGTTCCTAACTCTTTTAATAAAAATTTTAATAATAATTTCTCGTCCCTGTCAAGGAAGTCTGCTATTGCCTTTAAATTAATAATCATTGTTTTTTTGCCCTGAATCCTGCCTTTAACTTTCGGGACTTCAAATCTTGTTTTCTCCTCACCTTTGCCTGGCAATAATTTTTCCATTCTTTTAACCAAATCATCATATTCCATCATATTATTCACACTTCCAGAATCCTGTAATTATGCTTTGTAGGCTCATATATTAACCCGTCTATTAAAAGAGTTTTCAAAACATTTTCAACTTTCTTATTGCTTAATCCTAACTCTTTAATGATGAGTTTTAAAGCAGTTCCTTTGCCCATATCATTAGTTTTGATTATTTTAAGAATAGTTTCCTCAATGTCCTCCTTTTTGGCTTCCACTCCAGTGCTTATGCCGGTTTCTTCTTTTTCTTCTATTCTTTGGACTTTCTCCTTTGTCAGTAATAATTCGACTTTGTGGTACAGCCAGTGGTTGGGGTTTTTTACAATTTTCAGGGTTTCGCAGGTTAAGTACCTCTCTGTTTCCCATTCCCTGACTCTGCCGATTAATTCAATAATGTCGCCGATTAATGGTTTTTCAAGCTTTTCAACATCTTCCTTCCATGCTTTCACCCTTATCGTTTCAGTCCCGTCATCAAGTACTAAGTAAGCGTAGCTTCTCTCCTCATTAACTCTTTTGTTCACCACTGTTGCTATTATCCTGATTCTTGAAACTCTTAATTTGTCAAATTCCAAATAGTCTATCCCTTCTTTCTGCGCCACGAAATTCGCATTCATCACGTCAACTATTCTTGTTTTGAACGCGGTTAAGCGCTTGAATTGTTCCTCACTCATTCCTGTTGCTCCTCCTTATTACTCCGTGCTTTGGTTCGTATATTTCCCCGCTCCTTTTCATTTTTTCTATTATTTCCTCAGCCCTTAACTCGTCTATTCCCCTGCTCTTTGCTTCTGTTATAATTTCGTTCACTGGGACGTCCCTGCCGAAACTTTTCTCCAAATCTTTTAATAAATCTATTATTTCATAAATCTTGCTTCTCTGGCTAGTGGTTGTCCCGCTGATTACCCTATCTATGTCCAATTCCTGAGTCTCAGGGTCCATTCCCAAACGTGTTAAGTAGGATTTCATCAGGCTTATCGCCCTTTTAGCGTCCTGCTTTAATACTTTCTTGCTTAATCTTATCTTCGCGCTTGCTTCTGATAATCTTACGAGTGCTTCTAATTGTCTTGGGGTTAACGGCACTGCCCGCGCTTCATTCTCGTGCATTACTTCCTTATTCCTTAAATTTACGAAGAAGTTCTGAATCTCTTCAACTGCTGCATCCGTAAGTTTTGGCTTCACTGTCTGCTTAGCGTAAGAAACGTATTTCCTTACAATTTCAGGGGGAATCATTGGCTCGTACCTGCCAGCGTCCTGATGCCCTAATAATATGTGCTCTGCCAATTTAGTGTCCTCTTCCTTGTCAGGAATGTCCCTGATTGGGAAGATTAAGTCAAACCTGCTCAGCAGAGTAATTGGCATGTCTATTTGTTCAGCAATTGGTTTGTAAGGGTCAAACCTTCCGTATTTCGGGTTTGCTGCTGCTATGATTGAAGTTTGGCAGTTAAGTGTTGCCTGCACGTTGGCTTTGCTGATGCTGATCGTTTGTTGTTCCATTGCTTCGTGCATTGCACTCCTGTCTTCAGTGCTCATCTTGTCAATCTCGTCAATGCATAATATTCCCCTGTTTGCGAGGACTAGTGCTCCTGCTTCCAATGCCCAGCCTTTCAGAATTTCATCCTTCACCACTGTCGCGGTTAATCCTGCTCCTGTGGCTCCTTTACCGCTTACGAACCTTGCCTTCGGCGCTATGGCTGCCATGCTCTTCACTAACTGGCTTTTTCCGGTTCCTGGGTCGCCGATTAATAATATGTGGATGTCTCCTCTGCTTTTAGTGCCGTCTTTTCTCTCCTTCCTTACTCCTCCGAACATTTGCAGTACCATTGCCTCTTTTATCTTGTTCTTCCCTCTTATTGATGGTGACATTGAGCGGATTAATTTGTCATAAATTTCAGGGTCTTTGGCTAATAATTCAATCTGCCTCACGTCTTCTTCAGTGACTTCTATATCCTCGTATTCGCGTTCAATGCTTTCAGTATAATTTGATTCAAGCAATATTTCATACATTACGCTCGCATTCTTTGAGTAACTCATTGTTTGCGCGAATTCGTAAATTACCCCTGTAATCCTGACTTTGCTTCCTGGAGTGTTGCGTTTTACAATGCCAGGATCCACTAAGTCATTCCTTAAGAACACGTTTAATCTCATTGGCTGCCCGCCTTCCAAAGACTCGCTGGATTCCTCCAGCACTAACCTTTGAGTGTCAACTAATTTATGCTTCTCTGCTTCGAACGCTTTCTTCCCGCAATTCGGGCACTTCTCAGGGATTTTAATAGTTGTCACTCCCTGCAAAACGCTGACTTTCTGCTCGCAGCTTAAGCATTTGTAAATGATTAAAGTGCACATTGGGCGCACAGCGCTTGCCTGCCTGACAATGCCTTCAGTGTATAATAATTTCCCTAAATGCTCGCTCCTGATATCCCTTATTTTTACGAAATTATTAACCGGTAAATTGGTGAACCTGATGAATAATTTTTCCTTAACTCCCTCCTCGTACTGCATTAATGCGTCCTCGAAAATATCTATTAATTTTTTCGGCTCTTCAACAAGTAATTCCGCCATGTCAGGGTCGTACATGTCCAGTCTTTGGAAGTCAATAACGAAACTTTTGCTGCCTTGGTTAATAGTTTTGCCCAATTCCTTCTTGTACTCATTAGTGACAAAGTGGTAAAATTTCTCCATTATTTCAGAAGTGTCACTGAGTTCTATTGCCATTAGTGTTGATAAATTATTCTTATTAATAAAAGTATTCCTTTATTGCACTATATAAGTTCAGGCAATTGCAAGAAGCAATACTATTGCCAACAAAATTATAATGGTTAAAGTGGGTATTATTCCTTTCAAACTCATAATTAATTAAATACTGCGGGGTTTTTTATTTGTTTTTCTGCTGCGCTAAAAGTGTTTTTCTTAATTCTT
>PEWF01000023.1:0-3781 GCA_002779595.1 archaeon CG07_land_8_20_14_0_80_38_8
AATTGTTGACAGGTTCCCGAAAATCGGGAAAATAAGCAGCATAGTGGTGTGATAAAATAATGAAAAAGAAATTTTCAGCAAAATGGAAGGCAAGCAAGCAGCCAAGAAAGCAGAGGAAATACTTAGCTAACGCGCCTTTGCACGCGAAGCAGGGAATGATGAAAAGCAATTTGTCAAAAGAATTAAGGAAGAAGCACTGCACGCGTTCAGTTCGCGCAAGAAAAGGCGACACTGTCAAAATATTAAGGGGGATTCATAAGGGAAAAACCGGAAAAATTGAAAAAGTTGACAGGAAGAACTGCAAATTATTCATTGAAGGAATAAAATTCGAGAAAAAAGACGGCACTAAAACCAAATTCGGAATACATTATTCCAATGTCCAGATAATTGATTTGGACTTATCAGACATAAAGAGATTAAAGAATAAGGAGAAGAAGGTGAAATAAAAAATGCATTTAAAGAGATTAAACACTCCGAAAAGATGGAATGTTGAAAAGAAATCAACAACTTTTATTACAAGACAATCACCCGGCCCGCATCCAAGAGAGTTAAGCGTGCCGCTGACAGTACTGCTGAGGAACCATTTAGGGCTTGTCGAAACTAACAAGGAAGTAAAGAGAATCATACATGACAAATTAGTATTAGTTGATAATAACTTAGTGAAAAATCCGAAACTGCCAGTAGGATTATTTGACATTATAAGCCTGCCAAGCCACTCATTATATTACAGGATAGTGCTGGATTATAAAGGAGGAATCAAGCCATTGAAAATTACCCAGAAAGAGTCGGAAATCAAGCTGTTCAGCATACTGAAAAAGACAAGAATAAAAGGCGGAAAAATACAGTTAAACTGCACGAGCGGAAGGAATATTCTGCTGCCTAAAAATGATTACAGCACAGGCGACACTTTAATCATTGACTTAAAAAATAAGAAAATAATTAACCACTTAAAGAGCAGGGAGGGTGCTTTAGTGCTTGTAATGAAAGGAAAACACGCAGGGGAAGCAGCAATAATCAAAGGATTCAAGAATTTCCTGAGCGTGAGCAAGGACAGGGCAATACTTGAAAGCGAGAAAGGAAAAGTTTACGAGACAATGAAAGAATACGTTTTCATAATAGGGGAAAACAAGAATGAGATAAGAATAAGGGAAGAAGACATTAAATTCGGCAAAAAAGCGGAAAAAAAGGAAGCAAAACCTGCAAAGAAGGCAAAAAAACCAGCAGTTAAAGGTGGCAAAAAATGAATGCTATGAAAAATGTGAAAATAGAAAAATTAACCCTTAATATTGGGGTGGGCGAGCCGGGCGACAAGTTAGAGAAAGCATTCGCATTATTAAAAGAAGTAACCAGCAGGAAACCAGTCAAAACAATATCCTACAAGAGGATTCCTAAATGGAACGTGCGCCCGGGATTAACAATAGGAGTTAAAGTCACGATGAGGAAAAATTTTGATGAATTATTGAAAAGATTATTAATGGCAAAGGATTACGTGCTGAAAAAGTCATGCTTTGACAATTACGGGAATATTAGTTTCGGGATTGACGAATACGTCCACGTTCCAGAACTAAAATATGACCCTAAAATCCCAATGTTCGGATTCAATGTTACAATAACTCTTGAAAGGCCTGGCTACTCAGTAAAGAGAAGAAGATTAAGTGCGGCGCACCTGCCAAGGAAACATTTTATTAACCAGGAGGAAGCAGTAAAATTTATGAAAGAAAAATACGAAGTGAGTGTTGAATGACAGCAAAAAACTGGGAAAAACAATTCGGGCAGGTAAAGCATAAAAAAGCTGAAAGAACAAGGCAGTTAAAGTTCAACAAGCCGAAAGACAGGAAATACGGCAGAGGCACAAGGAAGTGCAAGATTTGCGGGAGAAGAGGTGCAATAATAAGACGATACTCCTTAAACGTTTGCAGGCAGTGCTTCAGGGACATAGCTGCGGAGATAGGGTTTAAAAAATTTTAAGGTGAAAAAAATGAGACATGATTTACTCGCGGACGCGTTATCAAACATTACCAACGCTATAAGGGCAGGAAAAAAGGAATGCACTGTCAAACCAGTGTCAAAATTATTAATGAAAGTTCTGGACTTATTCAAAAAGGAGGGCTACATTGAAAATTACGAATACTCCGACAATAAGAAGGGTGGGATAATAAAAATAATCCTTAACGGCAGAATTAACAAGTGCTTTGCAATAAAGCCAAGATTCTCCGCCAAAAAAGATGAGATTGAAAAATTCGAAAAAAGGTATTTGCCCGGCGAGGAATTCGGAATCTTAATACTTTCAAGCCCGCAGGGATTAATGACTCATCAGGAATTAAAGGAAAAAAATTTAGGAGGGAAACTAATCGCTTACGTGTATTAAGTGAAGAGGAATTATGGAAATTGAAATAATATTGCCTGAAGGCGTGAAAGCCGAGAAGAGAGGGGGGGAATTAGTTTTCACAAAGAACGGGAAAGAAAACAGCAAAGAATTATCCAACCCATCAATAGCAATAGACATTAAAAAAGGCAAATTAGTGTTAAAAACAGTAAGGGATAACAGGAATCTGAAAACATTAATAAATACTTTCGCATCGCACATAGAAAATTTGATTAAAGGATTGTCTGAACCTTTTGTTTACAAATTAAAAATTTGCGGCTCGCACTTCCCGATTACAGTAAAAGTTGAAGGGAAAAATATAATAATCTCCAATTATTTGGGCGAGAAAGTCCCGAGAAAGTGCAGAATAGTCGGCGATGCAGAGGTTAAAGTGGACGGAAACATTATAACTGTAACCTCGAATAATAAGGAATACGCCGGCATGACTGCTGGAATTATTGAAAAAACAGTGCAGATAAAACTGCATGACAGGAGAATATTCCAGGACGGGATATACATAACCGAGAAAGCAGGGAATAAAGTATGAAAATCGAAGAATTAATCAAAGTGAAAAAATTAATCAGGAAGAAGAAACCAATATTCCGAAGATCTGAAGGGCACAGGAGCAAAAGACTGCCTGACAATTGGAGAAAACCAAAAGGCCATCATTCAAAAATCCGAAGGCATAAAAGATGGGCTCCTAAAATGCCGTGCATTGGCAGAAGAACGCCAGCAGTTTTAAGAAACACTGACAGGAAAGGCAGGAAATTAATCAAAATAAACAGCGTTAATGATTTGAAATTATTAGGCAAGGACAGTGCAGGAATAGTGAGCAAAAAATTAAGCTTAAGAAGCAGGGAAAAAATAGCATTAGCAGCAAAAAATTACACTTTCATTAATTTTAATCCGGAAAAAATATTAAAACAAGTAGTTGAATTAAAGGAAAGAGCAAAGAATAAAAAAATGAAAAAGAAGCAGGAGAGGAAGCCTGAAGAGAAGAAAGAGAAACCTTCAAAAACTGCAGAGAAACCATTAAAGCCTGCAAAGAAACCAGAAAAGCCGAAACCATTAGTTAATGAAGTAGAAGGTGGGAAGGAATGAAGCAGAACAAGCAGAAAAAATTAATATCAAGAACCCTTAAAATCGGCAAAAACAGGATCAGAATCAACCCTGAAAAAGAAGACATGCTGAGTGAAGCAATAACAAGGGCTGACCTGAGAAGCGTGGTAGGCACTGCAATAATAATCAACAGGAAAAAAGGAATAAGCAGAGCAAGAGCCAGGGCAAGGAAAAGCCAGCAGAAGAAAGGCAGGCAGAAAGGGTCTGGGAAAAGGAAAGGAACCAAGTATTCAAGAGTTTCAAGGAAAGAATTATGGATGAGCAAAGTAAGAGTGCAGAGGCGCTTCCTGAAAGAAT
>PEWF01000023.1:3796-7566 GCA_002779595.1 archaeon CG07_land_8_20_14_0_80_38_8
AAATAGACAAGAACAGTTATAGGAACCTTTACAGGATGGTGTCAGGAGGATTTTTCAGAAGCAAAGCGCACTTAAAATTATACTTGTCAAAAAAAGGAGGAGAGGAGTGAAATAATGGGTTACGGACCAAAATATACAGTCCCTTACAAGAGGAAGAAGCAGAACAAAACAGATTACAGGAAAAGGTTAGCACTGCTTAAAAGCAGGATGCCAAGATTAGCAGCCCGCAAAACTAACAAGAGAATCATAGCCCAAATAATCACGTTTGCTCCTGAAGGCGACAAGACAATAATAAGCGTTTCAAGCAGGGACTTGAAAAAGTACGGATTAGCAGTTGACGCGAATAATACTCCAATTGCATACTTAACAGGCTACTTATTGGGCAAGTCAGCAATTAATAAGAAGATTAAAAAAGCAGTTTTCGATTTGGGGCTGAACATTGCCACGAAAGGCAACAAATTATACGCAGTATTGAAAGGCGCTGCTGATGCAGGAATTGAAATACCTCACTCAGAGGAAGTAATGCCCTCAGCAGAGAGACTGGCAGGGGCGCACATTAAAAATTTTGACACTGCAATGGTTGAGAAGATAAAAAATAATATTGATTCAAAGGTGAAATGAATTTGTTTAATAAAGACAGGAAAAAAATGAAACGAAGGGATGTGAAAAGAAGGGAAGAGGTTCAGGTTGAATGGATTCCAAGAACCCAGTTAGGAAAGAAAGTGAAAGCAGGAGAATTAACAGACATTAATGCAATACTATCCAATAATATGATAATAAGGGAGCCTGAAATAACCGAGACATTAATCCCTAATTTAAGCACTGAATTATTACTGGTCGGCCAGGCAAAAGGCAAATTCGGCGGAGGGCAGAGAAGAATATACCGCGTAACCCAGAAAACCACGAAAGACGGGAAAACTCCGAAATTCGCGTGCACAGCAGTAGTCGGGAACCAGGACGGAATAGTTGGGGTGGGCTCAGGCTCAGGAAAAGAAACAGTGCCTGCAAGGGATAAGTCAATAAAGGATGCGAAAAAGAATATTTTCAGAATCAGGAGAGGGTGCGGAAGCTGGGAGTGCGGGTGCGGGGAATCGCACAGCATACCATACGCAGTAACAGGCAAGAGTTCAAGCGTAATAATAAAATTGCTGCCAGCGCCGAAAGGTATAGGATTATGCGTTAATGACGAGTGCAAGAAAATTTTAAAACTTGCAGGAATAAAGGATGTGTGGAGCAAAACTAAAGGCAAGACAGATTCAAGAGTAAACCTTGTAAAAGCATGCATAAAAGCATTAAGGAATTTGAACAAATTCCATACCAACCCGAAGCATTTAAGCAATATTGTTGAAGGTGCGGACAAATGATGATAGCCATAAGAGTAAGGGGAAAAGTAGGATTAAGAAAAGGAATAATTGACACCTTCAAAATGTTAAGAATGGAAAGGTCACACTCAGCAGTATTGCTGCCTGAGAATCCAATTTATAGGGGAATGATAAAAAAAGTCAAAGATTACACAGTTTTCGGGAACATTAATGATGAAACCCTGAAAGAATTATTAAAGAAGAGGCTGGTCAGGAAAGACAAAGCAGAAGTCAGCGATAAACTTGTTGACAAGGTAATAAAAAATTTGAAAGAAGGCAAGTTGTTAAAGGACGTTGAGGAAATAAAACCAGTTATCAGGCTGCACCCTCCAAGAGGAGGATTCAGGGGAAAAGGCATCAAGAAAGCATTCAAGCAGGGAGGAGTATTAGGATTCCGCGAATCAGTTGACGAATTAGTTAAAAAAATGATGTGATAATGCAATGGTAGTAAAACACAGAAGGAAAAGCAGCAGGAAAAAAGGGTATAATCATAGGCAGGGGCTCAGAAGAAGAGGCTCAGGCAACAGGGGAGGAGTCGGAAGAGCAGGACTGGGCAAGAGATGCAAGCAGAAAAAACACAAATTCATGAAGAACGGAAAACTCGGATACGGAAAGAACGGCTTCACATCAATCCATGAACAGCCTGCAAAAATTAATGTCGGAGAATTAAGCGCGAAAGCAGGCAAATTAGGCGAGGAAAAAAAAGGCAAATACTACATTAATGCAAACCGCATGAAAGTATTAGGCAAAGGGAGCGTGCGCGTCCCAATAGTATTATCAAATTATAAAAATATTACAGAAAATGCTAAGGAGAAAATAATTAAAGCAGGTGGGGAAGTAGCTGAAAAATGAAATGGCTGGATTACTTAAAATTTTTGCCTGAAGTTAAAAAACCGGAAAAAAAATTAGGCTTCAATGACAAATTAAAATGGACTATTACAATATTAATATTATACTTCCTTCTAAGCGTAATACCATTATACGGATTAAACCCTGACTACGTTGCACAATTCGAATCATTAAGCGTATTATTGGCAGCAAAACTCGGCTCGCTTATCAGCCTGGGAATAGGACCTATTGTGAGTGGGAGCATAATACTCCAATTATTGAACGGTGCAGGAATAATCAACATTAACACGCAGTCAAAAGAAGGCAGGGAGCAGTACCAATTATTGCAGAAAGGAGTGAACGTTTTCTTCATAATATTCATGAACGCAATGTACGTATTGTCAGGAGCAATACCCCCAGCGCAGGGCACTGCATTAAACATTGCATTATTAATAATACAATTAGTGTTAGGAGGATTATTATTAATGCTCTTTGATGAAATAACAAGCAAGTGGGGTTTCGGCAGCGGAATAAGCCTGTTCATAGCAGCAGGAGTCAGCCAGCAAATATTCGTAACAGCACTAAGCCCAATAATTAACCAGGGAACAGGGTACTTCGTCGGCTACATACCATTAATCCTGCAATTATTCGTTCAGGGAAACCCGGGAGCAGCAATATGGCCTGCCCTCAGCATAATAGCAACAGTAGGAGTATTCTTATTAGTGGTGTTCGCGCAGAGCATAAAAGTCAACATTCCATTAACAATGGGAAGAGTCAGGGGATACAACATAAAATGGCCAATAAAATTCTTCTACACAAGCAATATTCCAGTAATTTTCACTGCAAGCTTCATAGCAATGATCCAGATAATAGGATTATTCATGTCAAACGCGGGAATGCCATTATTAGGGGAATTCGCAGGGCAGAAACCAATAAGCGGATTAGCATTATGGCTGCAATTCCCAAGCATTCAGGACTTATTCATCCAGGGAATAGGAACATTTATTCCCCAATTAATAATATACCCATTATTCATGATTCTTGGAAGCATAGGATTCAGCGTATTATGGCTGCAAGTCGGGGGCCAGGATGCTGCAAGCGTTGCAGGGCAAATTTATGAAACAGGATTAAGCATTCCAGGATTCAGAAGGGACAAGAGAATACTTGAAAGAGTACTAAGCAGGTACATTAACCCATTAGCAATATTAGGTGCAGCAACTGTGGGACTGCTTGCAGTAATTGCTGACCTGTTCAGCGCATTAACAAGAGGGACAGGAATATTATTGGCAGTAATGATTATTTACGGAATTTATGAGAATATTGCAAGAACAGGGCTTGACAATGCAAGCCCTGCAGTGAAAAAATTATTTGAGGCGCTTTAAAAATGACAGATTTCCTGTACGGCATAAGCTGGCTCACTCCATTAGTTTTTACAATACTCGTGTCAGTAATTACAAGCACTTTATCCCAGGTAGTTTACGCATTCTTCACAAAAAAAGATTTCATAAAAAACAGCACTGCTGAAATGAAAAGTATGCAGAAAAAATTGTTAAGCATGAGCCCTGAAAGCAAAGAATACAT
>PEWF01000009.1 GCA_002779595.1 archaeon CG07_land_8_20_14_0_80_38_8
TGGCTGTTAATTCAAGAATGGATTATGTTAATGTGAAGGTTGGCAGTAATTATTTTGTCTTGTGCAAAGAAAGTATTGGAATGATTAATGGTGAGAAATATAAAATTGTTGATGAATTTAAAGGTAAGGAATTGGTTGGGAAGGGTTATGAACCTTTGTATGAAACTGCCGAAGGTAAAGCATACGTTGTAGTTAATGGTGGGAAGAGTGTGAGCAGTGAGGAGGGCACTGGCATTGTCCACTTGGCTTTGTATGGTGAGTTTGATTATGATATTATTAAGAAGAATAAGTTAAGCATTGTCCAGCACTTGGATGAGAAAGGAAGATTAATCAAGGGTCCTGAGGAGTGGTTAGGTGAATGGTTTAAGGATTTGGACAAGAATATTATTGCTGATTTGGACAATAAAAATTTATTGTTTAAGAAATTGGATTTTTCGCATAGTTATCCTTTCTGCTACAGGTGCGAGACGCCGTTGTTTTACAACGCGGTTGATTCATGGTTTATTAATATTGAAAAAATCAGGGATAAATTGTTAAAGGAAAGCAAGAAAATTAACTGGTACCCTGCAGGCAAGGTGGAGAAGAGGTTTGAATATATTATTAAGACTGCTCCTGATTGGACTATAAGCAGGAACAGGTTCTGGGCTACTGCTATTCCTGTATGGAAATGCAGTAAGTGTGATGAAATAAGGATTATTGGAAGTATTGATGAATTAAGGAAGAATGCTGTTGAGAAAATTCCGAAGAATATTGATTTGCACAAGGATGTTATGGACAATATTCACCTGAAATGTTCAAAATGCGGCAGCGTCATGAATCGGGTTCCTGAAGTTATTGACTGCTGGTTGGAGAGCGGGAGCATGCCTTACTCTGCAAAGCATTACCCTTTTGAGAATGAAGGATGGTTTAAGACTAATTTCCCTGCTGATTTCATTTCAGAATATATTGGGCAGGTCAGGGCTTGGTTTTATTACATGCACGTCATGGGTGTGTTAATGTTCGGCAAACCTGCATTCAAGAATGTTGTAGTTACCGGGAATATTCTGGCTGAGGATGGCAGCAAGATGAGCAAGTCAAAGAAGAATTATCCAGATCCTAACAGAATATTTGAAGAGTATGGTGCTGACGCTTTAAGGTTTTACTTAATGAATAGTCCTTTGATGAGGGCGCAGGATTTGAATTTCAAGGAGACTGGTCTGAAGGAAATTTACAGGAAAGTGATTGTTTTATTAAGCAATGTGAGCAATTTTTATTTCCTGTTCAGCGGCAATAATAAAAATTTTGCTGATACTAATTCAAAGCACGTATTGGATAAGTGGATTATGAGCTGTTTGAACTCTTTTGTTAAAAATGTTACTTATAATTTTGAAGTTTATGACACTGTTAACGTGTGTGACAATATTCTTTTATTCATTGATGATTTAAGCACTTGGTATGTGAGAAGGAGCAGGGACAGGTTTAAGGATGATGATAAGGATGCTGTCCGCACTTTGGCTTATGTTCTGAACGTGTTAATCAGAGTAATGGCTCCTATTACTCCTTTCATTGCCGAAAATAATTATCAGAAGTTCCGGAAC
>PEWF01000013.1 GCA_002779595.1 archaeon CG07_land_8_20_14_0_80_38_8
GGTTTCGGGACGTGAACCCCTAAATTGTATGCCTTGTTCAGGTTCCTGAATTCCTTCCTGCACCACTGATAAATCAAGTCATGCTTTTTCTTTTTGACTCTTGCAAATCTTGGGTCGCCTGTTATGTATTTCTGCATGTTGTCAAATGATGAAGTGTAAGTCCTGAAAATTTTCACTGCAACGTAACCCTTCTTCGTCACTGCCCTGAACACGTTGGCTTCCTTGCCAGTGCTTACGCAGTTCTCTATTGCCTCGTAATATTCATGCCTGAACTTGTCCAGTACTCTGATTGTGCTTTTGTCAAAAACTTCATTGTAAACCTTGAAATCCTCGCGGGTCATTAAACCTATTAATTGAATTTCAGGAGTTTAAAACGTTATTATTCTTAAGCCAGTTCCTGAAGTAATCAGAATTTACCCTGACATCAGAAGCTGTTTCTTTAAACTGCATTGTTTCTAACTTTATTTTTCTTATAAACTTATTGTCTAATTTATGGTTCACCCTGCAGGCATGCTCCTTTGCAAATGAGAAATAAGTTTCAAGAAAATACTGCGACAATCTTTGCATATTGTTATTTATTAAATCAAAATTATTCACATTAAAATAAATCCCTATGAATGAAAATTTTACAGGCATTGGAAAAAACCTGTTAATATTTGATTTAATCCTGCCCAGAATAATATTATGGGTTTTGTAAGAGGCAGAATTCGGGAAATAACTGTTCTGTTCAACCTTAATGTCATCTCCTGCGCGGCTCACCACTGATTCCAAGCCGCCGTAATAAATTGTTAACCTATTATTCCTTAAAGAAGCGTTTAACCCCATTAATTCCCTGCTTAAAAAATTTTTATCATCTTCTGACATGCATTCCTTTCCTGTTGCAACAATTTCGTTATTTAATAAAGTGTAAGTGTTACTTTCAGTGCTTAAATATTCAATATCCTGTTTAAAATACTTCTTTGCATTGGAATTCATCACATCCACCGCAGCCATCATTACGGCCGCATCAAGTGGAACGGAATCTAATTGGTATGCAAACATCGGCTCACTGTCGCGCATTGCATAAAATCCTGCGAACACGTTTTTTGGCTTTTCTTTTGGTTCCGTATTTTCCTTCAATTCCATAATTTAAGAAGTGAAATTATTCTTTTTTTAAATCTTGCTGAAAGCAAGTTGTCAATGTTTAACACATCATATATATTTACCATATGGTAAATATATGTCAAAATCGAGTTTCAGCATTTGTCAGAATTCTTCCAAATCCTTAAGCATTCCTTTCCTTCTCAGCCAGTCAACCTGTGATTTCCTGTAATCGAAAATAATGTCACCCCTGTCTTCTTCATACTCCCACGGCTCAATGATTACAACATCACCCTGCCTTACCCACATTGAGCGCCTTAACCTGCCGGGAACCCTGCACAATCTTGTTTTTCCGTCAAGGCATCTTACATACATTTTCCTTAACCCGAGCAGTTGCTCAACAATCCCCAAAACTTCCTTTCCTTTGGGCATTCTCACCCTAATAACTTCCTCGCCTTCCTGAAGTTTGGGCTTTTCATCTTCCGGCTCAAAATCATCCTTAAAATCTTCTTCAAAATCATCTGCCATAAATAGTTATTAAAAAATCTTTGTTTAAAAAACCTT